>NZ_PGVC01000036.1:0-58829 GCF_002860225.1 Bacillus sp. V33-4 | reverse complement strand
TCTTGACACTTACTCGGGTTGGACTTTCACCAACTAGCAATTAACGGCTTGCTGGGCACGCGTTAACCAAAAAAGTCCATGGAGCATCCCATGAACTCTTTCTAGTAAAGCTTATTCACTGCTTCCGCGAACTTCAAGCTGAGTAGCAATAAAAACCTTCTTGGCAATTTGCCGTTCAGCTAACCTTTCCAAAAGTAAATCTACCGCGGTTTCCCCCATCATTTCCGTGTATACTTTTACTGTACTTAATGGGGGATAAACGTATTTCGAAACACTGATGTCGTTTACACCGATTATACTTACCTGTTCAGGAATGGAGATATTTTCTTCGTGCAGCGCTCTTAAGCATCCAATCGCCATTGAGTCACTTCCAACAAAAAACGCTGTCGGCAGATTGCTTTTATGTTCTTTTATCGCCTTTTTCATCAGGTCATATCCATCATCTACAGAGAAGGTTCCAATATATACATAAGATTCATTATAGAGTTCTGTATTGCGCAGAAATCGCTCAAAGCTCATCCGCCTTGCGTCATCAATCACAGCCGTCTCGTCTTTATACGTTTCTCTTCCACCAATATAGCCGATTTTTTGATGCCCTTTTTTCAGAAAATAATCGAGCACATTTTCGGTAGCCTTTTTAAAATCGATCACAACTGAATCGAATTGATCATCATCAGGAGAACAGTCAACAAACACGATATTCTCCGTGATTTTACGAAGTTCTTGAGCCTGCTTCGGACTGAACTTTCCAATCGCAATAATCCCGTCAATTTCATCAGACTGCACGGATTGAGACCTATCCATGGAGAATTTCTTGATTTGGAGATTCAAACTCTGGCAGCGATTTTCTACTCCCAACCGAATCGACATGTAATAGAGATCATCGAGCTCCTGCTGTTCAGTATACCAATTAACGATCGCAATCCTGTATGATAGCGGACGGCGCTCAGACTTTTTCCGATAGGATAACGCTTCAGCTGCTTCTAGAATTCTCTTTTTGGTGTCATCACCGACTGAGAGTGTTGTATCATAATTTAATACTCTTGAAACCGTAGCAATCGAAACACCAGCTCTTTCAGCGATATCTTTTATTGTTGCCATACCTTTCTCCTTACTCATTTTTTAATATTAAAGACAGGGTCATTTTACTCCATTACTGTTTGGATATAGCTTATATTACACTGTTGGTCAGTTCTCTTAATGTACCGGATTCATTTCTGGAAGCGCCTTCAGTTCCATCATAATCCACATCAATATTCCAGTCAATATTTTTACTAAAATTTTAACTTGCAATTTTTTAAGCTGAGTTTGCTGAACAGCAGTATATTTTAATTGAGATTGTAAATATTCATGTTTCAAACATTTCTCCATTCCTTCCCCAAAAAAAGACCCCGTCAAAAAGACGGGATTCCACATTACAATTGAAACTACCTCGTTAAATTGGCACATCCAAAATAATCTTTGTCCCTTGTTTCGGGGCCGAATTGATTCGAAGCGAGCCCCCGACGGCACGAGCTCTCTCCTCCATGCTGAACAGGCCGACACCGCGGGGAATCTTTTCAGATTCAAAACCTTTTCCAAAATCCTCAATCAGCACTCTTACAAAGTTGTCGGTCTCCCTCATTGTCACGGATGCTTCCTCTGTTTCCGCATATTTACGGATATTCGTCAGTGCTTCCTGTATAATCCTGTAAATCGCAAGCTCTTTCCCTGTTTCAAGCCGTTCGTGCAGGACACATTCGAAGGAGACATCGATTTTATAGTAATCGGAAAACCTGGATAAGAAGGAGCGGATTGCCGGAACAAGCCCGAGATCGTCGAGAACTGAAGGGCGCAGCTCCCAGGAAATCTCCCGTACCTCTGCAATCAATTCTAATGCTTCTTGCTGCATTTGCTCAAGCAGTGGGTGGTTCAAGTCCGCCTGCATCCGGTTGATCGTGATCAAGTGGCTGTAGAGGTTTTGGCCAAGTCCATCGTGAAGGTCACGTGAAAGGCGCTTGCGTTCTTCTTCCTGGACATCCATCATCTTCAGCATCATTCTTTGCAGCTCTTCTTCAACCCGTTTTCGCGCGGTTATTTCATGGCGGATCGCTAAATATTGATACGGCTTTCCTTCTTCATTCAGAAAAGGGACAATTGTTGTATCGACCCAATATGCCGTTCCATCCTTGGCCCGATTTTTTATTTCTCCCTTCCAGACCTGGCCCGCAGAAATGGTTTGCCACATTTCTGTAAAAAATTCCTTTCGATGATAGCCTGAATTGATGATACGGTGAGTTTTGCCAACTACCTCTTCAGAAGAGTACTTTGAAACCTTGCAAAACTTTTCATTAACATATTTAATAATTCCATTCTCATCTGTAAAAGCAACAATCGTTGATTCATCAAGGGCAAACTTTAAATCAACCAGCTCGTTTAATGGCTCGCGTATTTCCCGTCTAAGCTTTGACTTATCTTTAGCATCTTGGAACACGATCAGGAAGTATGCTTCACCATTCAGTTGAAAAGTATTAATCTTGATAAAGACAGGAAACGTCCTTCTATTCTTGTCCTTTCCGTATAGAGGGATAATCATCCCGTCCTCTATATCCTTAATGCTGATTTCCGTAAAAAGTTCATCAATTTTTAAACCGGCTGCTTCACGCTCCTGATAACCGAAGCGTTCGCAAGCACTATTGCTAAGAAAAGAAATGGTCCCAGAAGCATTTACTAAAATCGTTTCTTCATTGGAACGAGGCATATTTCGATTATTCTTTTCCTGTTCGCTATACCTGTCCATTCATAAATATCCCCCTGCTCAAAGATTCATTAAGCGATTTAAGATTTCTTCTAAATCGCGGGCATTCTCAAATGTTTGCTGCATCTCTAGATCGGTGAAGGGTTGTTTTGTTCTTCTGCCAATCAACAGTACGCCCTTTGGTTTTCCATTAATGTTGAGCGGGACACCAAAAGATGTGACGAGGCTCTCAGCCAGCAAGATCGGATACTCGAGAGCCTTCCCCTGAATATCGTTAGGGAAATCTTCAATCATCATCGGGCTTCCTGTTGCAATAACCCTGCCCGCAATTCCCTTTCCATACCGCAGCGTAATCCTTTTATATTTATCATTACGGTTTCCGGCGGCATAATGCCACCTGACTTCCGGCCCGCTGTCACTTTGCAGGGCTATACCAACAAAGTCGCAGGCTGTTTGCTTGAGTATTTCATCACATGCTTGAACGACCGGCTGACACTTATTTAATTCTGTCATATTTTTTCGTTTCCTTTACATCCCATATCCGAGTAACCCCTTTTTTAAAGCGTAAGCCACTAATTCGGGCCTTGTCTTCATTTGGAGCTTCTCCATTAAATTGCCTTTGTGCGTTTCCACCGTTTTTACACTGATAACCAATTTTTCAGCGATTTCTTTATTGGAGAATCCTTTGGCGATTAACGTTAAAACTTCCCTCTCCCGGTCGGAAAGCAGACTATACGTATCAGCATTTCCCTGCTTCATATTGCCTAAATACTCTTCCATCAGCCTCTTTGTAGCCGACGGATGGAGATAGGCCTCCCCCTTCGCCACTGATTCAATCGCAGCAAGCAGCTCTTCGTGGGGAGCACTTTTTAAAATACAGCCTGAGGCACCTGCCTGGATCGCTCTAAATAGATACTCTTCGTCGTCATGCATCGTTAAAATTAAGATGGCGATATCGGGCATTTGTTTCTTCAGTTCAGTCGTTGCGGAAAGCCCGTCTTTTCCATGAGGCATGCTTAAATCCATAATAACAACATCCGGTTTAAGCTGGAGGGCCTTTTTGATCCCTTCATTTCCTTCGGAAGCTTCCCCAACCACATGCATATCTGGATGGTTGTTTAAAAGCATACTCAATCCCATTCTTACGACCGCATGATCATCAACGAGCAAAATTTTTAACAAGAGACTTTCCCCCCTTTTTTATTTATTTTGTTACTCCTATTTTAACATGCCTTTTTTCCTTTTCATGAAAAATACGCGTATGAAAAAGCATCACTTTTTTCAAGTCATGCTTTCTGGAAACGGCTCATAATCATTATTCATGCTATACAATGTCAATATAGTGAAAATTATCGTTAAGTTAAAGGCAAGGAAATTCGAATCGTTGTTCCCTTCCCGATTGCCGAGGAAATATGACATTGTCCGCCCGCTAGTATCATTCGCTCATGCATGGCTGCCAGTCCTGATGATTGATTGATTGCTTTCTTGACATCGAATCCTTTGCCAGCGTCGCTGATTTCAATTTTTAATGAAACTGGTTCCCAAATAAATGAAAGCCTTGCATTCGATGTATCTGCATATTTAGCAATATTCCCCAGCGCTTCCTGGCACACGCGAAAGAGGGCAATACTGTTATGTTCAGCAATTGGCTTCTCAGCACCTTTGTTTTCAAGCTTAACTTCGATTCCGAAGGTAGAAGTGTACAGCTTTATATAGCTTTTGATAGCGGGAAGCAAACCTAATGTTGTTAAGGTCGGGGGGTGAAGCTCAACCGAAAGCAGCCTTACTTCCTGAATTGTTTTTTCGAGCACTAAAGCCATATCTCTTAAATAACTTTTAGCGGCAGGCTGTTCCACACCACTTTCAAGAAATTGCAAGCCGGTATAAAGACTATATAATGTTTGGCCAACGCCCTCATGAAGTTCAAAAGCTATTCTCTTAATTTCTTCTTCCTGGGATTGAATAATATAAGAACTTATATTTTGTGCTGGTGAAATCGCCATTTCGCTTCTCCTTCCGCCTTGACTGGGACCTTAAAATTTGTAAGGGAATTGCCGGCCCCTGTGTTTTAGCTCGGGACCGGCTTGTGATTGTTAAGATGCTGGTGCAATTTGCGTTTTCTTTGTTGCATTTTTTCTTTGATAGTAATACCAGTTTAGCCCAAAAGATATCACGTAAAATCCGATAAAGAAATACAATGCTGTTACCGGAGTCCCAGTTGTGTTAACACTCCATCCAAACAATTGCGGGATAAAAAACGAACCGTATGCTGCAAAGGCTGCTGTAAAACCGAGAACCGGCGCAGCTTCTTTAACAGGGAATATAGCTGGAATCATCTGAAAAGTTGATCCTGATCCAATTCCCGACGCGATAAACAAGATGAGAAACGACATTAAAAATCCTGCGAATTGTTTTGCGTTTGTAAAATAGATCACTCCCAATGCACCGGCTGTCATAAAAACGAATACCCATGATGTAACAAGTGCACCGCCGAGCTTATCAGAGATCCATCCTCCAATAGGGCGGGCTGCCGCTGCCAGAAAGGCTCCCAGGAAAGCGAGCGAAATATGCTCTGGAAATTGCGATTTTAGTAATAACGGAAATGCGGCAGCGTAACCGATGAAAGATCCAAAAGTTGCTACATAAAGCCATGTCATAATCCAAGTGTGCTTTCTTTTTACGATGATAAATTGATCTGCTACAGATTGAGTGGCGTTAGGCAAGTTATCCATTCCAAAATATGCTGCTACGGTCATAATCACAATCGGGATCACCCAAATAAATGCAGCGTTCTGCAGCCAGATCGTTTGGCCATTTGCGATTACCTGGCCATCTCCTACCATCGCAAATGTTCCTGCTGCGATAATAAGCGGAGTTACAAATTGGACGACCGAAACCCCCATATTTCCTAAACCGCCGTTAATTCCAAGTGCCGTCCCTTTTTCCTTTTTCGGAAAAAAGAAGCTGATGTTCGCCAATGAAGATGAGAAGCTGCCACCGCCAAGACCACAAAGAGCGGCAAGCAAAAGCATGACTGAATACGGTGTTTCCGGATTTTGTACGGCCATTCCAATCCCGATTGCCGGAATCACGAGAACTGCCGTTGAAATGACAGTCCAGTTTCGGCCGCCGAACTTCCCGACGGCAAACGTGTAAAAGAATCTTAAAGTCGCCCCGACAAGCCCTGGAATCGCCGCCAACGTAAACAGTTGTTCATCGGTAAATACAAATCCAATATCATTCAAGCGCACTGCAACCACCGACCAGATTTGCCAAACGATAAAGGCCAGCATTAGTGAAGGAACCGAAATCCATAAGTTCCTGCTCGCATGTTTCTTGCCTTCAGATTGCCAAAACGATTCATCCTCTGGATTCCAATACGTAATCCGTTTATCTTTTGCCATGTGATTTACACACCCTTCTTTAATAAATAATAAAGTCCACTTTCCCGATCAAATGCCGACCACTCCTGCTCTGTTTGGATAACATTAGCTGTTAACGGGACAGCAAAGAAATGAAAGCTGTCAAAATAAATTCGCAAGTGGGTCTCGTCAGGACAGATTTCGATTTTTTGGATTGTTTTACGGATAAAAGGAGCTTTTTCATCGCCCTGATCATCCTGGATGCCCACAGCTACGGGAACCGAAACAAATCGTCTTAATTCCTCCAGATTAATGTGTTGCACAGCTGCTGCACCCTCTCATTGTTGCAGGATAAATGTACATTTTATATCCCTGCAAGTAATTCCAAAATCGTTCGCCGGCATTGTCTTCAAGGAATTGCTGCACTTCGTCCTCTGAACGCCAGCGGCTCATCCCTTTAACTTCTGCAATGACAATTTCTGTACCATCTGTAATTTTTTCTTCCAAATACCAATTGAGGCAAGCTCCGGTGAAAATCTGCTTAAGAAGCTCATCGATATCGGAAGCAAAGCCCCCCAGTTCTTCCCTGATAAAACAAAAGTCCAAATACGTTTCGTTGTTCATCAGCTTTCACGCCTTTGCGCTTTTTGATCTTTCTTGTATACCAGAATCGCAACCGGAAACAAGATGATGTTCAATGCCCCGAAAACGATCGCAGTCCGATAGTTTTCAAAAAAATACTGATGTACCATGTACTGGGTAAAAATAATATTTAACATTAAGATCGCACACAGAATACCAAACATGAGATAACTATGTTTCATAACGTTTCACCCTTATTGCGTAAATTGCCCCGTCTTCTACTTTTACTTGTATTTCCGGCAGCGGTCGGCGGGGCGGGCCTGCTGTTGGAGCACCTGTCTGGACATCAAATTTTCCATGATGGCAAGGACAGACCATTTCGCCTTCTTCTTTCACCCAGAACACTGGACAACGAAGGTGGGTACAGGCATTTTGGTAAGCAACATATTTCTCGTCTGAGAGCCTGATCAGAATTGCATCATCATGTTCACCAGGAAACTTGAAATCGACTGCATCCCCGATAGCGAGCGATTTAACTTCCGTAATTTTTTGCTGAGGATACTCCTTTTCACCTAGACCCATCAGTTCTTTAGCGGCAACAGCTCCCCATGGCAGGGACGAGACCGCAAATACTCCGGCTGCCCCGACCAATGTTTTCATAAAACCCCGCCTATCAAGCTTGCGTTCATTGTTGCGATGAATATTGTGGGTGTAATTATCTTCATTAAAGGGGATTTTATTGTTTTTCTCCGTCATAACCATCCCTCCTAATACAGCTTTGTTGTTCCCTGAAGGATACCAGGGAGGTTTACTTTGACATTTGTTTCGCTTTCGAGATAAGGCATGCTTGTAACCCATTTATCATTGTCGAGATTATATTGCTTTTGCTTATTTTCGATTTCTTCCTCTGTCAGCCATTGCAGCGTATTGGTTGGACATACACTTGCACACATAGGCGGAATACCGTCCTTCGACCGGTCGATACATAAGTCGCATTTGTACATTAAATTTTGTTCCGTGTCGAATTTCGGGATGCCATAAGGACAGGCAATCGTACAGTTCTGGCAGCCGATGCATTTTTCGACAAGCGCCGACAACACCGCACCTGTTTCATGAATCTGGATCGCTTGCGCCGGACAACTCCTTGCGCATGCCGGATTGACACAATGAAGGCACATCAGAGGCATCGTCTGTCTGTCAACAAGCGGATTCACATCATACACATAGTTTCGGTTCCGTTCTTCATGTCCCCCGCACTGTGTACACGCTGCCAGACAGGAACGGCATCCTATGCAGTTTTCCAGTTCGATATAAAGCCTCTTTTTCATTTATTGCACCTTCTTTAGTTCCGATTTTTCGATCTGGGCAGCGCACGCTTTAAATTCAGGCATCCGCGACGTCGGATCCAGAGCCGGAATCGTTAGGAGATTAATCGATTGGTCATGACCCCAGTGATATGGGACAAATACCGTATCTTTACGAATAGCCTCTGTTATTTTTACTTTATAGAAGCTTTCACCCCGGCGAGTGAACAGGCGTACCTTTTCTTCATGATTGATGTTATATTTAGCGGCAGTCTCCGGGTGAACCTCAACAAAAGGTTCAGGAGACATATCGCGCAAGAATCGGATTCTTCTTGTCTGGTTACCGGATAAATAGTGATAAACAACGCGGCCCGTTGTTAAGCGCAGCGGGTACTCCTGATCCGGTTCCTCTGCTGGCGGCCTATAAGGCAATGCCATTATTTTCGCTTTGCCATCAGCATGATAGAATTTTTTATCAAGAAACAGGTGAGGTGTTCCAGGATCATTTTCATCTTTACATGGCCAGAACACGCCATTTTGCTTCTCGATCTTTTCCCAGGTTACTCCGTAATAATCAGCAGTTCCGCCTTTGGATGCTAAGCGCAGTTCATCAAAAACGTCCCTGGCAGTTTTTAAATGTGAAAAGTATTTTCCGCGTCCCATGCGCTCAGCGAGTTCTACTTGAATTTGCCAGTCAGGCTTTGATTCGCCTAATGGCATTTGAGCTTTGTTGATTTTGATGATACGGCCTTCTACATTCGTGGTCGTTCCTTCATCTTCAGCCCAGGTTGTCGTTGGAAGGATGACATCAGCGAATTCAGCCGATTCAGAAAGATAAAAGTCAACACATACCATGAAATCAAGATTTTTCATTTGCTTCCTTACATAATTAAGGTTAGGTGCAGATACAGCAGGGTTCGAGCAAAGAAGATAAAGTGCCCTAATTGTTTTCTGTTCCATCAGCTCAAACATTTCATATGCAGAAACTCCCGGTTTCGGCATTTCTTCCGGTTCAATGCCCCAGACCGCTGAAACTTCCTTTACGTGCTGCGGATTGGTAATTTTACGATAGCCTGGTAGTGCATCAGCTTTTTGTCCGTGTTCACGTCCGCCCTGCCCGTTTCCTTGTCCTGTGATTGTGGCAACTCCGGATTTCGGGCGGCCAATTTTACCAGTAACAAGTGCCATATTGATATAAGCAGAAACGTTTTCTACTCCTTTAATTTGCTGCTCGATTCCTCTTGCAAACATGACGATGGCATTCGGTGCTTTTCCGTACAGTTCGGCAGCGCGGATGATTTTTTCAGGAGCCACTCCAGTGATTTGGCTTGTATATTCTGGAGTAAATTCTTTAACTACTTGCTTCATTTCTTCAAAGCCGTTTGTATGATTGTTCACAAATTGTTCATCAACATGGCCGTTTTGGATAAGTAGATTTAAGATTCCGTTCGCCAGAGCCAAATCTGTACCCGGTCTAAGGTCTAGATGAACATCCGCTCTTCTGGCAATCGGCGTTTCGCGCGGGTCCGCAATAATCAGGTAACCGCCCCGCTCCTGTACATTCCAAATACGGAACATCGAAGTTGGATGGCACTCCGCTGTGTTGCTGCCGGCAAGGAATAGACAATCTGTTTCATGAACATCTGTCCAGGGAACTGTCGAGCCTCTATCAATACCCAATGAACAATTTAAGCCACCCGCCGCACTTGCCATACAAAAACGTCCATTATAATCGATATATCTCGTTTGGAGTGCTACGCGGGCAAATTTTCCTGTTAAATAACACTTTTCATTTGTCATGGAAACGCCGCCGTAAACGGAAACGCTATCTTTTCCGTAATTTTGCTGAAGCTCTTTAAACTTTTTGACGACCAGATCGTACGCCTCATCCCAGGTCGCTTCACGGAAACCTTGTTTTGTTCCTTTTAAAGAAGCGTCATCGCGGATTAGCGGCTTGAGGATACGGTCTGGATGATTGACTTGCTGATACGCGGTAACCCCTTTCGGACACATTTTCCCTAAAGTTACAGGCCAGTCGTAGCGAGGTTCAACCCCGATAATTTTATTCGTTGTTGTATCTACACGCAGGTTCATTCCGCACTGCATGGCGCAATAGCTGCAATGTGTTGGGACAAGTGTTTCATTTGGATGCTTCACATTTTCTATGTCTCTGAAGAATTTATCCCTTTGCATTCTGGTTGGCCTCCTTAACTTTTATCTCGTGGGTGGCTATTCCTGAAAATTGAGCAATCCGGTATTTTCTCCGGCATGGAAGGCAAAGCTCTGCGAGATGGAAGCCTTCTTTTTGTTGAAAACTCATTTCATTTATACCTAGCACAGAAATAACATCATTAGATTGTTCAGTTGATACGAATCCGTCACCACAAACCTTGCATTCTTTCATCGACTGCTCGGCATAATGCTCCCGGTAGTTCCGGGCAAAAACACTTAACGGCCGGAACGGAATATGAGCGAGCTTCCCGAACGGAAGATAAATCAATGTAACAATCACTGAATATTGGTGAATCAAGGACATGACCGGCTGCCCCCAGCCGTGTAAAAATACGTTCATAAAAGTAAGCGCCAAGCCTGTGACACTTATTAAAAGCAGCATATACAGCGGCAGGAAATCGTACAGGAAGGTTTGTTCCGCTCTTGCCTGCATATTCTTTAAGCGGCGGTAGAGCGCCATGCATACTCCCGTGATGACCATGATCGCTGAAATATTCAATGCGTTGTAGGAAAGCCAGGCTATTACCCCATCCGCTTTAACCGTCATTACATCCAAGCCCATGGCGACAACCGTGTAATAACCGTTCTCCGGCATGGTGAAATACATTCCGCCAAACACGAGCGGGAAAGTGACCAGGCAAGCAAGGACGCAGCCCCAGCCGATCAGCATATGCTGAGTCCAGCGGTAAACCCCGCGGTTCCAAATAAACCGGTACGTAGCAAGATGTTCTACAGAAGTTTTCGGGGTCGACTTTCGAAACAGCAGCTTTATTCCCTTTTTAATGAAAATTTTTGTAGGCGGCCGCTCTCCCCAGGCGATAAACCGATAAAAGAATCCCCCGATGAATACGATTGTTCCAACCATATATCCGTAAAGATTTAAATCAATATGAGTAAACATTCTCGTTCCGATAAAAGATAGTAAGACAATTGCACTTACAGCTAAAAACATCGATTTGGCAAAATGGGACGCAAATGCGTTACCGACCGGATGTCCCGATTTATCTTTTGTTAAAGCTTTTGCCTGCATCTTCGTTCCTCCTTATTGCGAAAATTAGAATCACTTTTGATACTCTAATTGTAAAAATCACGCAAAGTTTTCCGTATCGGGGAACTCCCCTATCCTGAGGAGAAAATCCCCCTATAAACCCTTATTCCAGACAAAATTCCGCCACAAATACAAAAAAGCCTGTTCGGATACAGCAGGCTTTGTCTTTATCAAGGCTTCAAAAAGGCCGTGTAAAATTAATTAAGCGGTAATTGGCTGGAATTAAGCGAAACGAGCCAGTAATTAAGCGTGTCGGAGCGATAATCTCGCGGATAAATTCGTAATTAAGCGGAAAGTCCGATTAATTAAGCGAAACCCCTTATCCAACCTTTTTTGCCGATAAAAAAAACGCACTGGGATTTAAAAACCCTGTGCGTTTTTTTATTTCATTATCTATGAGGCTTGCTCATTATCCTCGCCATCAAATTTATATTCAGTTTCCCAAAACTCCGCATTTTTGATGCCCAATTTTTTCGAGTTGAACACTGGATCGAGCCCCTGCTTTTTCTGGGCTTCATAATCCTTTAAGGCAATGAGTGCCGGCTTCGCCAAAATCAAAATGGCGATTAAATTCGTAACAACCATTAGCCCTAAACCAACATCCCCCATTGCCCATGCCAATGTGGCTGTTTGAACAGATCCATAGAAGGTTGACGCCATCAAGACGATTTTCAGGAAGAACATTGCTGCATTATTCCCCTTACCGCGCACCAAGTAAGCGATATTTGTTTCGGAAATATAATAGTAAGCAACGATCGTTGTAAAAGCAAAGAAGAATAAAGAAACCGCCACAAATCCGGCACCGAAACCAGGAAGAACAGTTTCAACCGCAGCCTGCGTGAATTCAGGACCGGCCTCAACTCCCGGTAAATTGTTGACAAGGAATCCTCCTTCGGGATTTTCCGTGTTGAATGATCCTGTAAACAAAATCATGAAAGCTGTCGCGGAACAAACAAACAAAGTGTCAATATAGACGGAAAACGCCTGTACCAATCCCTGTTTGACAGGATGGGATACTTCTGCAGCACCGGCCGCATGAGCCCCGGTTCCCTGGCCAGCCTCGTTTGAATAAATCCCGCGCTTCACGCCCCAAATGATTGCCATCCCAATCATTCCGCCAAAAACTGAATCAACCGCAAAAGCACTTTTAAAAATAAGCGAAAAAACAGCTGGTATTTCAGAAATATTAAAAGCAATGATAATTAATGATACGAGAATATAGCCAATTGCCATAAAAGGAACAACGTACTGGGCAAATGTGGCAATCCTCTTCACCCCGCCAATAATAATTAAACCCAGTAAAAGAACCAAAAAGATGCCTGTTATCGCCGGGCTGATGCCAAATGCGTTTTCCACTCCCAATGCAATCGAATTTGCTTGAATACCCGGCATTAATATTGCCATTGCCAGAATGGTTGAAATCGAAAACAACACAGCAAACCATTTTTGTCCAATCCCTTTTTCAATATAATAAGAAGGTCCCCCACGGTATTGACCATCTCGCTTTACTTTATAAATCTGTGCCAAAGTGGACTCGACGAAAGCGGTACCTGCTCCGAGAAATGCCATTAACCACATCCAAAACACGGCTCCCGGACCACCCATTGCGATCGCTGTGGCTGTTCCTGCAATATTCCCTGTTCCGACGCGGCCGGCTAGAGCTATAGATAAGGCCTGGAATGACGATACACCCGCATCCGAACTTTTTCCTTTAAACATCAGCACAACCATATCCTTAATATGCCTTACCTGCAAAAACCGGGTTAAAATCGAAAACAAAAGACCTACACCAAGACAAACGTAAACCATCGGTGTACTCCACAGTATTCCGTTTAAAGCATTAACGAAACTCTCCAAAAATGTTCCTCCTTTTTACAATTCTGAATTTTTAACCTATTTAGAATTATAGGATAAGAGACAATGTAAAACAATCTTTATCTCCGTATTCATCAGGTACAATTTTTACCTTAATCATTTTTAAAGCGATTAGGAGAAACTATCTGCAAAGGAGTGATGCAAATTGGCAAGAAGAAATAAGATTCTGATTCCCGAAGCAAGAGCAGGGTTGGATCAGTTAAAAGCCAGGGTAGCCGGAACTGCAAACCCTGAGGATGCTAAATATGAAGTAGCTGCTGAACAAGGCATTCCTTTGCGCAAAGGCTATAATGGCAAATTAACTTCTGAACAGGCCGGCAAAGTAGGCGGCCCTCTTGGAGGCAATATGGTTCGGGAAATGATTAATATGGCCAAGCAGAGCTTGGGAAAGCCCAAACAATAAGTGTGATGGATGAAAGGAGCATGGGAGTGGAATTTAATATAGAACAATTAGCTGAGCAATTGCCCGACTTTAGTGATCATGAAGGTGCTCACCACTGGTTTACCCAAAAATACGGGGAACGTTTTGTGCTCAGGGAAACCAATACAATCGAAGGAAAAAAAGTTTATTTTTATCACGTTATCAAGGAGCCTGGATTATATAACGAGTATTTAGAAAATATTTCAGACGAAATTTCCGACGAAATAAATCCTGATGCCTTTCGTAGCTACAGCACGATTGAAATTTCCGAAGATGGGGATGTTAGTATTTCTATTTGATATGGAAAATGAAGCTTGCCCATAATAAAAGCGAGGCACCGCCTCGCTTTTAACAGTTCTTTTATTATGCTGACATGGCTTCCAATTCAACTCGTGGTGAATTCCACATCGAGATCCACTTTCTAATCGCAGTAATCATGATAATCATTCCGAGAACTAGCATGATAATTGATAAAATTCCATTCAGGACGTTGTATCCAGCTGCAGCTGGATTGAGGTATACATTTTGGATCATCCAGTATCCTGCATAGTTTACTGTCACAAACAAGTAAGCAAGCGGGACAAGGCATGTTAGCATGTATCTTCGTTTATCGGCAATTTTCAGGATAACTGTCGCACCGATAATTAACCCAATTGAAGCCATCAACTGGTTCGATACTCCGAACAACGCCCAGACTGAACCGATATCTCCAGAATAAAGGAGATAACCCCACATGAAGCAGGCAAGCGCGCTCGCAAAAATCGATCCCGGCAGCCAATCAACTTTTTTCAATGGTTTGTAAAATTCCCCGAAGAAATCCTGAATCAGGTAACGGGCCACGCGCGTACCCGCATCAATCGCGGTCAAGATAAAGACGGCTTCAAACATGATAACGAATTGGAAAAAGTACGAAGCTAAGTTTGCGAACCATGGAATACCCGTAAAAATGTACGCCATCCCGACAGCAAGCGTAACCGCACCCCCGGTACGTCCTTCCAAATCAAGGCCGATTTCCTGGCTTAGCTGTGGCAAGTTTACTACATCCATACCCAAAGTTCTAAACACTTCAGGTGTTGAATTAATCGCAAAGTAGTCAGCAGGCTGCAGCGCAGTTGCCGCGATTAAAGCCATGATCCCCACCAAACATTCCACTAGCATCGCACCGAAACCGACAACTTTAATATCGCTCCAGCGATCAAGCATTTTCGGGGTTGTCCCCGACCCTACAAAGGCATGGAAGCCTGAAATCGCACCGCAGGCGATTGTAATCGAAATGAATGGCCAGACCGGACCAGCAAGGATCGGGCCACCTCCACCGATAAATTCAGTTATAGCCGGAAATTCAATCGCAGGATTAATCACGAATACCCCGATAATCAGTGCGATAAATACACCGATTTTCATAAAGCTGCTTAAATAATCACGCGGTGCGAGCAGAAGCCAGACCGGAAGTGCAGCAGCAAAGAACGCATAAATAGGTAAAATAATAGCCAATGTTTTTGTATCAAGTGTTAATAGATCCCCAAGTGCAGTACCTTGAATCGAAGGACCGATGAATACTCCGATCATTAATAGAATAAAGCCGACTGTTGATGCCAATTTTAGATTTCCGGTTTTCTTATAATAAATACCGACGCCCATTGCGATCGGAATCGTAATCCCGACTGCAAATGTTCCCCAAGGATTTTGTTCCAATGCATGGAGAACAACCATTGACAATCCGGCCATTGTAATCGTAATGATAAACAGCATGGCCAGTCCTGTACAAAATCCGGCAACAGGTCCCAATTCTTCCTTCGCTACCTCTGACAGCGACTTTCCTTTTTTGCGCATGGAAGCAAATAACACGACTGCATCATGCACCGCTCCCCCGATAACAGCACCGATCAACAGCCAAAGCAAGCCCGGAAGATAACCGAATTGGGCTGCCAGGATTGGGCCGACGAGCGGACCGGCTGCTGCAATCGCAGCAAAGTGGTGGCCAAAGCTGACCCATTTATTAGTTGGTACATAGTCTTTCCCATCATTTAGTTCGTGCGCAGGTGTTGGCTTGGCATCATTTAATTTTAAAACTTTAACTGTCATAAAAGTGCCGTATAGCCGATAAGCAATCATTAAAATACACATGGATGCAATAACGATTGTAACCGCATTCATTTTAGTCTTCCCCCTTTCGCGTTGAGTCTATTTTATATGATGAAAGCGCCAGTCATGATTTTTCAAAATAGAATGCACGAATTCACGAGTGAGGTGCAAAATTTGCGGACTGAAATGCAGCAGGACTAAAAACCCAGCAACTGTTTCAATTCTTTTGTATAGGTCCTGCTGACAGGGACTTTCTCTCCATCCGGCATCATTAAATTATACGTTGAATGAAACCATGGCTGTATTTCAAGAATCGCCTTCAGATTGACAAGAAAGGCGCGATGGACACGCACAATTGGCGTACCCTGCAGCCTTCGCTCAAAGGTTACAAGTGGTTCTGCAGCATAATATTTTTGCTTATCCGTAGCGATCATGGTTCTTCCCTCTGCCGTACTTATATAAAGGATACTTTCAATATTGATTAAAACAATCCGTTCCTCGGCGGTAATCGCCAATTTGCCGGTCCGTTCCAAAAATGGCGGCTTTTGCTCGGGTTCTGCCGACTTGATTGCTTTTTTCCTGGCGAGGAGCTTTGAGATTTTTTCAACGGTTTGGCCGACACGGCTTTCATCAAAAGGCTTTAAAATATAGTCTGCTGCCTCCAGTTCAAATGCTTTTAAGGCAAATTCATCGTAAGCTGTTGCGAAAACAATTTCGGGTCTTTGCTCAAGTTCAACCAGCTGTTTAGCCAGGTCGATACCGCTGTTTTCTCCCAATTCAATATCGAGAAACAGAACGTCAATTTCGAAATCGGAAAGCTGCTTGAGGGCTGTTTCAATACTATCTGCAGCACCGACTATTTCTACTTTTTTCGTCCGTAACAGGAGATAAGCCAGCTCATCCCTGGCTAACGGCTCATCATCCACTATAAAGGCCTTTAACATACTCCTCACTCCATTTGCTTTGCTCCAAAGGCATGGTGATAAAAACCTTCGTACCTTTTCCTTGTTCACTCTCAATCAGGAAGTTTCCTTCCGCCCCATAGATTTCCTGGATCCGGTTTTTGATATTCCACAATGCTGTTCCCGTTCCTTCTTCAGACCTGACCGTATCATTTCCTAAATGCTTAAGCATCGAGGCGGGGATGCCTTTTCCGTTATCTTCGGTAACGACGACCATTTTCCCACCCTTTGCATAAGCCCGCACAGTGATTTCCGCTTTTTGCGTTTTTGAAACAGAATGGCGAATTGCATTCTCAACCAACGGCTGCAATGTGAAGGGAGGGATCAGCACTGTTTTCAGCAGCGGTTCTATATCCATATAAACAGAATACTTGTCCGGGAACCGGGCTTGTTCCAAAGCAAGATACGCTTCAACATGCTCGAGTTCCTTTTCCAGCGGGATCAACATCTGCCGGGCTCCCTGCAGATTGCTGCGAAAGAACACACCAAGCTTTAGTAAAAGCTCTCTTGCCTTGTCTTTATCCGAGCGAATTAAACTTGAGATTGTATTGATCGAGTTAAATAAAAAATGCGGATGAACCTGGGCATGAAGCGCTTTAATTTCAGCGTCCTTTAAGAGCCGCCTTTGCATCTCCGCTTCCGCCAGCTCCAGTTGGGTGGAAAAAAGTTTGCTCAAGCCTTCTGCCAGTTCCTGTTCAACCTTGTCCATCCTGGCCGGATTCAGGAAATAAAGCTTTAATGTCCCGACTGTCCTGCTATTGGCGATTAACGGCAACACAAGAGCTGCCTGCAACGGGCAATCCTCTTTCATGCAGCGAATTTCGCTGCGTGCGGTGGCCTTGATAATACGCCCTTGCTCCAATACTTTCCTCGTCAATTCAGTCGCCAGCATTTCCATCGGATTGTGATGGTCGGACCCGGCTCCAACGTGGGCCAAAACTTGATGTTCGTTCGTAATCGCGATGGCATCCGCTTTCGTTTCGCCCAGGATAATTTCCGCTGCTTTTCGGCTCGAATGCATGTTTAATCCCTGCCGGAAAAATGGAAGCGTTTGCTGAGCAATATAAAGTGCCTTATTCGTTTGCAACGCTCTTGTTCTTTCTTCCTCCGAAAGAATTGTTTGAATGATTAAAATGAACAGTAACGTCCCGAATCCATTAACTGCTATCATCGGAAAAGCGATAATTTCAACTAAGTGGACAGCTGCGTCAAACGGCTTGGCGACGGCGAGGATAATTCCCATTTGGATACATTCCATGAGGATCCCAATTGAAACGGCTCCCCATGGGGCGCGATTTTTTTGGATTCTGTACCGCTTACTAAGCAGACCGGTTACATAGCCGGCAAAAATCGTTGAAACCGAACATGCTACTGCCGTAAACCCCCCAAGCGTCAAGCGGTGAAGTCCCGCAATTAAACCAACTCCCAATCCGACAACCGGCCCGCCAAGCAAACCGCCAATAACAACGCCCATGATCCTTGTATTTGCAATTGCACTGTCGATGTCAACATCTGCTTGCCATACATGGGAAGAAACGGCCCCGCTTTCGATTTCGACACCGGTATAATTGCTAATGATTCCAAATGTTCCAAAAATGGCAATTAAAATAACTTTACCTGAGATGCTTGGTTCATTATGGATAATTTGCCTGAACGACTTCATCCTTGATAGTAAAAATGCGACAATAACCAGAATTCCGACCCGTTCAACCATTAAGGGCAATAGCTCAATCAACTTTATCCCCCCTGCCAGTCTGTATAATGTTATTATACACGATAGTCTATTCTGCAATAAAAAAGGACAGCCAATTCGCAAACGAATTAACTACCCAACGCTCCATTATTATGGTGCTTTACCTAACTCATCATCTTCTCCATTTAATATTCCCATGCCTTCGATATGGCGCTTTGCTTTTTCATCGCCAAGCTCATAAATCATCGCATACGCTTGTTCAATCGTTGCATCATATTCTTCATTTTGTGAAGCTTTGTGATATTCGAGGTAAGGAACATGAGCCCGGGCGTACGTCTTTAAATCAGCATTATAGTTTTCGCTAAAAAGTTCTTGCAGCCGCGCTGCTTCTTCGTCTGTTGCAAAAATTTTAAAATTCCACTCTGCTTCAGGCTCAGTGGCATTTTGCAAAAGCTCGCCATTTTCAATATTGACATAATAAGTCTTTTTATTTAAATCCATCCTTTCATCTCCTCGGGTCGTTTATATGTATGCTTTACCACCTCTCCGCATGTTTTAATCGTTTCATTGCTTGCTTTTTCTGTGTAGCGCGAATGCACACTTAAAAAGCACCGCGCAAAAATAGTTTTGCAATCTGTCCTATTTGTCTGCCAATGAATTAAAACCATATTTTTCAAGGATATCAACCGCTTTTTTCGCTTGTAAAAATTCATAAAATTTAATCGCTCCGTCGCGGTTATCAGATCCTCGGATGACGCCTAATTGATATACGATCGGGGAGTGGGTTTCCGCGCCAGCAATAGCGGCGATCTTTACTTTATCCGATACAAGCGCGTCCGTTTTATAAACGATGCCCGCATCGACGTTGCCTGTTTCAACATACGTGAGAACCTGGCGAACATCTTTGGCGAAAATCAGTTTTGTCTGGACTGGTTCCCACAACTCGGCATACTCCAAAAGTTCCCGGGCGTATTTCCCCGCCGGAACACTTTCAGGTGTTCCAATTGAAATCCGTTCAACCGCATCATCGGCAAGATCTGCAAATCCTGTCAGATTTTCTTTTCGGTTTTTGGACTGGACAAGGACTAATTCATTCCCGACGAGGTCGGTGCTATACCGTTCTTCAATGAAGCCTTGTTCAACGAGTAAAGCAAATTTGTCTTCAGCGGCCGATAAAAATAAATCAACTGGCGCACCCTGGGAAATTTGCTGCTGGAGCATTCCAGTTCCGCCAAAATTAAAATACAGTTCGACACCGGAGTGCTCTTTTTCATAAGCTGTCTTAATTTCTGTCAAAGCATCCTTCATGCTCGCAGCCGCAGAAATCGTAAGCTCCGTTCTTTTCTCCTGGTTGTCCGGTTGTTCCGATTGGGAACAGCCTGCGATCACAATCGCGATGAAAATCATATAAAGCTTTATTAATTTTCTCATTGTTCCCCATGCCTTCTTATCTTTGTGACAAACGTAGAATGTAACCAGCCAAATCTTGCACTTTTATATTACCTTATTTATCAAAGAGGTGAAATCCATATTCCAGCCAGTTTATCGTCAACTTTTCGAATTTATCATCAACCTCGGCCGCTTTATCGTCAACTTTTCGCATATATCATCAACCTCAGCCGTTTTATCGTTAACTTGTCAAATATATCATCAACCTCAACCGCTTTATCGCCAACTTTTCGAATTTATCATCAACTTCGGCCGCTATATCGGCAACTTGTTACATTGCACCATCCCGGAGCTGGCCAAAATACAGGTTGTGATAAAAGCCTTGTCGTTTAAGGAGTTCGTGGTGGCTGCCTTTTTCAGTGATTCTGCCCTCTTCCAGTACAATGATTTGATCGGCTTTTTGAATTGTGTTGAGGCGATGGGCAATGACGAAGCTTGTTCTTCCCTCCATCAGCCTCTGCAGCGCTTCCTGAATTTTCACTTCCGTCACCGTATCAATACTGCTTGTCGCTTCATCCAATAAGAGAAGTGACGGGTTGGCTAAAATCGCCCTCGCAATCGACAGCAGCTGTTTCTGGCCCTGGCTGATCCCTTCTCCATCTTGGGTGAGTACTGTATCATACCGTTTAGGAAGCATCATAATAAAAGAATGAGCATTTGCTTTTCTTGCTGCTTCTTCAACTTCGCTGTCGCTGGCATCGAGTCTCCCATAGCGAATATTTTCCTTAATAGTGCCCTCGAATAAAAACGAATCTTGAAGAACGAAAGCCATATGCCGCCGCAGGCTTTCCCGTTTTATTGAAGTAATATCGTGGCCATCTATCAGTATTTTGCCGCTGTCCGGGTCATAAAAGCGGGAGAGCAGGTTTATCAAGGTCGTTTTGCCGGCACCTGTGGGTCCAACAAAGGCAACTGTTTGCCCCTGAGCAGCATAAAAATCAATATCTGTTACTGTGGTATCTTCCTTTTCATAAGAAAATGATACGTTCCGGAACTCCACTTCCCCTTTAACAGCTGGCAGGTCGGCTGCAAAACGTTCGTCCTGCATCTCTTCTTTCTCGTCTAAAATAGCAAAGACACGCTCTGCCCCGGCTACTGCCGACAGCATTGTGTTAAACTGGTTGGCCAAATCATTAAGCGGACGGGTAAATTGCCGGGCATATTCGGCAAAAATAACTATTACCCCGATTGTGACAATACCCCTTAGTGCGAGGAGCCCGCCAATACCTGCAATAATAGCAAAGCTGAAATTATTTAAGAAGTTCATCAGCTTTGGAATAAATCCTGAATACGTCTGCGCCCAAAAGCCCGCTTCTTTTAGCTTCGCATTCTTGGTACGGAACTCGGAAATCGCCTTCTTTTCCTGCGAAAAAGTTTTCACAATTCGCTGCCCGGAAATCGTTTCTTCAATAAATCCGTTCAGATTGCCGAGATTATGCTGCTGCTCTTTAAACAACTTTCCGGTTCGGTTTGTTATCCATTTCATGCCCATAATCATCAACGGTACGATGATTAATGTAACAAGTGTCAGCAGTGGGCTGAGCCAGAGCATTACAGTTACCGTGCCTGTCAACGTCAGTACACTCGAAAAAATTTGAATAACCGAGCTGTTTAAGGTCGTACTGACATTTTCAATATCATTGGTGACACGGCTCATCAGTTCTCCGTGCTGGCGCTTATCGAAAAAGGGGATCGGCAGCTTATGAAGATGGCTAAACAACTGGGTGCGCATCGTAAATACTGTATTTTGGGCAATTCCGATCATCCAGAAGTTTTGAAACCAAATCGAAGCAGAATAAAGAAGATAGACAACCGCTAATTCAATTAATCGCAATATTAAATTACTGCTGTCACCTGAGACTACGTATTCGTCAATCGTCATCCCGATCAAGAAAGGTCCCAGCAGTCCCAAAGCCGAGCTGGCCACAACCATGAAAAGCACAAATATAAATAACCTTTTATACGTGGCAAAATACTGCCAAATCCTCTTAACTGTAGCAAACCCATTTTTCGCTATTACTTTCTTTTTTTTGGATATTTCTTCCCGAGCCAGAACCGGAACACGTTTGTATTGGAAAGGTTTAGTTAACTCCTTGAACATGCTGCAACGTCTCCTCTCCATACTGGGATTGAAAAATGCTCCGGTAAAGAGATGAATGCTTTAATAATGAAGCATGGCTTCCTTTTTCAAGCAGTTTGCCCTCCTCTAAAAGGATGATGTAGTCGGCTTCCATCGCCGTACTAATTTTTTGCGTAATAATAAGGGTTGTACAAGGATACTTCTTTATCGCCTCAAGCAGCTTTGCTTCTGTTACAAGATCCAATGCACTAGTACTATCATCAAGCAGCAAAATCCGCGGCTTCCTCACCAGGGCCCGGGCAATCGCGATCCGCTGTTTTTGTCCCCCTGACAGGTTTACCCCCTTTTGGCCAACAATTGTGTCATATTTTTTCGGCAGTTTATTGATTGTTTCATGAATTTGCGCACTTTTCGCTGCTTCAATGATTTCCTTGATCGTCGCATCTTCTTTTCCCCAGGCAATATTGTCCTTCACCGTACCAGTAAATAGCAGCGCTTCCTGCGGAACAAAGCCAATCTTCCTGCGCAAATGATCAAGCTTCATCATTGTAATATCGTGATCATCAATATAAATCGCCCCGCTCGTGACATCATAAAGCCGAGGGATTAACTGGAACAAAGACGATTTGCCTGCTCCTGTCGCACCAAGAATGGCGACCGTCTCGCCCTTTTTGACTCTAAACGAAACATCGTCCAATATAGGAATGCAGCTCTCCGGATACTGAAACGACACATGGTCAAACTTTAGCTTCCCTTCCTCGACTATTATGGAAGGGTCAAGGTGTTCAGAATCATATAGATCGATTTCGGTTTCGAGCACTTCGGACATTCGCTCCGCGGAAGCCTGCGCCCTCGAAAATGCCATCATAATCCAGGAAAACATCGAAAAAGCTCCAGTGATCCTCGTTGCATAATTTACAATGGCTACCACCTCACCGACTTGCATCTTACCTGTACTGACATCAACCGTACCAAACCAAAGAACCGCGATGATACTTAAATTCATCACAAAAAGAAGGATCGGGATTGCCATTTCCATCATCCTCAAAGCAGAAACCGTCCATTCCATCAAGTCCTGATTCGCCTTCTTAAATCGGTTCCCTTCATGCCCCCTTCTCAAAAAAGCTTTAATAAGCCGCATCCCGACCAAATTTTCACGCATCACATTATTAACACCATCGAGCTTTGACTGCACAGATTTAAACAAGGATCTGCCTTTTTTCATTAGCCATAAAAGAAACACAAATAAAATTGGCAGTGCTGTTGCTAAAATAAGGGCAAGTTTCACATTTACTGCAAAGGCCATCATGACGCCCCCAATGACAAGCAATGGGGCTCGAAGCGCGATCCGTAAGCTCATGAAAACCGTGTTTTGGATTTGCGTGACATCATTTGTCATTCTCGTAACAAGCGAAGCGGCAGGAAACCTGTTAAAGTTGGCAAACGAAAACGATTGTACCTTGTTGAATAAGCTTTCTCTCACATCGTATCCAAAGCTTTGGCTGACATGGGAAGCATAGAATGAGTTCGTCACACCCGCTGCAAAAGCAATGATCGAAAACGCGACCATCACAGCTCCCCAAAACATCACAACCGGGAGATTTTCGCGCAAAATGCCCTCATCGATGATTTTTGCGATTAGCAGCGGCTGTACAAGTTCAACCGCAAGCTCTGTCAGCATTAAAAGCAAAGCGATAGCTACCGGAATCCGGTATGGTTTTAAAAAAGCCCACATCTTAAACATGTGTTACCCTCCAAACGATTGTCCACTGTGCTATGCAAATCTTTCGGAAACCTAAAGATAAAATCTATATTGTTCATAATAGCTTTTTTCGCGGAATTTTTAAACAATTTAACAACAAGGTGATTTTAATTGTTAGTTTCGTTCATTTCAGGGTAAAAATAAAAAAACGGTTGATGCTAATAAAGAAAGGAGAGGTTTCTAAATGATCATTGTCTACTTAAGCATCGCTTTAGTTGTCGGCTCGCTCATCTATTTAGGGTACTCTGCCTTCACAACGTTAAAAGAAGCAAAACCGGCGATCAACAATCTTTCGCAATCAGCGACGCGCGTTCAGCAACAAACGGAAAACATAAGAACAGAAAAAGATGAACTCACAGCAAACCAGCAGCAACTTATCGCCGATATTCAGCAGAAAAAGGCAGCTGTCAATTCTGCCATTAAAGCCGTTAAAGAAACAACACAGTCCTTTAAAAAATTGGTTAAAATAAAGCCGATTGCCCATCTTCAGCGGAAAGACCGCGAACAGCTTTTAAAATGGGAGATTCGGAAAAGATCGTTTAAGTCACAATATTAAAAGCGAGGGGCTCCCCTCGCTTGCTCCAACATTTTCGCGGATATACCAGCATTTTCGGATATACCACATTTTCGCGGATATATGCAAATTTTCGCGGATATACCAACCATTTTCGCGGATATATCAAAATTTTCGCGGATATACCAACCATTTTCGCGGATATATGCAAATTTTCGCGGATATACCAACCATTTTCGCGGATATATCAGATATTACTATCTTATACGGACGGAGTTTATGACTTTCCGTTGCTGAAAAGCTCTTCAAGCTGCTTTCTCAACGTAAATTTCTGGATTTTCCCGCTCGCATTCCGTGGCAGTGCTTCACAGAATACATACTTGCGGGGTCGCTTGTAATTGGCGAGCTTTTTACTTCTCTTGCACCATTCATCAAGCTCAGTCTCCGTGATTAGCGCATCTTTTTTGACGACGAAAGCTGTAACGGTTTCGCCCCAGCGGTCATCCGGCTGCCCGACAACGGCCACATCAAGAATCCCTGCGTGCTCGTATAAAAGGTCCTCTACCTCGCGCGGATAAATATTTTCGCCGCCACTGATGATCATATCGTCAACCCTGTCTTTTACCCACAGATAGCCATCTTCATCAAGATAGCCGATATCTCCTGAATGGTACCATCCTTTATAGATCGCTTTTTCGGATGCTTCATCACGGCGAAAATATCCGCTCATCATACACGGTCCCTGGACAATGATTTCACCTGTTTCGCCTGCTGGAACAACGTCATCAGGATTAGAAGGCCCGGTTTCATTAGGCCTGACTATCCGGATATCATGATTCAGGCAGGCCTGGCCGGCAGAACCAGCTTTCATGAGCTGATCCTCTGCCGACAGAAAGGTAATCGCCGGGCCCATCTCGGTCATTCCATATGCCTGGACGAGCTTGATCCTGAGTTGGTCATGGCAGGCATGGACGAGTGCGGGAGCCATTGGCGCTGCTCCATATAAACCGAGTGTTAAGCTCGTTATATCATATTGGCTTAAATCTTCCTGGAGAAGCATATTCCACATCGTTGGAGCCGCAAAAAACTTCGTCACTTTTTCCTGGTCTATTAATTGCAGCACTTTGTTTGGCTCGAAATGATGAAGAATGATGTTTCTGGCACCCACATGAACACGGGGCAGGAATGCGCAATGAAGCTCAGCACAATGGAACATTGGCGCCGTTACCAGCCCATTATCCTGTTTCTCCAATTTTGTCGAGCCGATTACAATCAGGCTTTGTTCAACCATATCGCGGTGGCGGTGCAGTACACCCTTAGGCCTGCCGGTCGTTCCACTTGTGTACATAATCGCATATAAATCATCTTCATGAACTTTGCTATCAACGTCTGTGTCTGCAGCGGAACTCACTTTTTCATGATAGCTTGCAGCATAATCGGGCGTTTCTTCATCAATAAACCAGAAGGAAACCGTTGAAAAACGTTCTTCAATCGCGGCCACAACGTCTGCTAACGCTTGTTCAAACAAAACGACCGTCGGCTCGGCGTCTCTCATAATATAATCCACCTCTTCTGCTGTTAGCCGAAAGTTAATCGGATTGAAGATGGCACCAATTTTAGCGCAGGCAAAAAAAGCAGTTGCCAGTTCTTCTGTATTAAACAGAAAAGTTGAAACGCGATCGCCTTTTTTCACACCTTCATTTAAAAGAGCGTTTGCAAGCTGGTTCACTTTCTTGCTCCATTGCTGGTACGTATAGCGGAGATTTTTTCGAACATCATAGATGGCTTCTTTATGAGGATATTTTTTTACCGTCAAATCAAAGATTTTCCCAACCGTTGTTGACATATTCATCCCTCCAAAATTAGTTAAGCCGTTCAATAATCGTCGCGTTTGCCATTCCGTGTCCTTCACACATTGTTTGTAAGCCGTAGCGTCCGCCTGTCCGTTCGAGCTCGTGCAGCATCGTTACCATAAGACGCGCTCCGCTGCCGCCAAGCGGATGGCCCAGGGCGATCGCCCCGCCATTGGGATTAAGCTTTTGTGGATCGGCG
This sequence comes from Bacillus sp. V33-4, assembly GCF_002860225.1. Classification (NCBI taxonomy): domain Bacteria; kingdom Bacillati; phylum Bacillota; class Bacilli; order Caryophanales; family Bacillaceae; genus Bacillus; species Bacillus sp. V33-4. The sequence goes on along the minus strand of NZ_PGVC01000036.1, from coordinate 32,671 downwards.
CCTGTCTCTTTCAGCCATGCCATCGGAACTGGCGCAAATGCTTCATTCACCTCAAACACATCAATATCATCAAGCGTTAGTCCCGCTTTTTGCAGTACTTTTTCGGTTGCCGGGATCGGGCCTGTCAGCATAAGAGTTGGATCTGATCCAACAACAACGCGGGTATGAATCCGAAAACGCGGTTTCAAACCGAGCTCCTCTGCTTTTTCCCGGGACATAATTAGCAGTGCAGCAGCCCCATCACTGATTTGACTGGAATTACCAGCGTGAATGACACCATTTTCCGTAAATGCTGGCTTCAGTCCTGCCAGTGCAGACAAAGATGTTTCTTTTCTTGGTCCTGAATCTTCCCTAAAGATGGAAGTGCTTCCATCAGGTAAAATCACTTCAATCGGGAACGTTTCTTTTTGAAAATGACCCTCCGCCTGTGCTTTTAACGCTTTTTGGTGGCTTTCCAGCGAGAATTGATCTAGTTCCTCCCTCGTAAAACCGTACTTTTCCGCGATTCTCTCAGCAGATAGGCCTTGATGAATGATTTCATGCTGGCTCTTTAGTTTTTCACTAAAAGGAGCTCCTTGATAGTTCGTGCCAATCGGAACCCGGGACATGCTCTCGACTCCTCCTGCAATGACCACATCCATATCACCAGCCAAAATCGCCTGGGCAGCAAAATGGACCGCCTGCTGGCTCGATCCGCACTGGCGGTCGATCGTTGTACCAGGAACTTCAATCGGGAAACCGGCAATTAATGAAGCAACCCTTGCAATATCGCCGGCTTGTTCCCCGGATTGGGTCACACATCCTAAGATCACGTCTTCAATGAGAGCCGGAGCAATCCCCGCTCTATTGACGAGCTCTTTCAATGTTAACGCGGCCAAATCATCGGGCCGGATATCCTTTAATGCGCCATTTCTTCTCCCGACAGGTGTTCGTACACACTCTACTATGACTGCTTCTCGCATGATATCTGTCCTTTCTGGGTTAATGTTATAACTTTCAGAGGCCAAGGTTCTTGGCAATGATCGTCTTCATGATCTCATTCGTACCAGCATAAATGCTTGCGACCGGGATATCCCGGTAACGTCTTGCAATCTCGTATTCTTCCATATAGCCATAACCGCCGTGGAGCTGCATGCATTCGGCGGCAATTTTTTTGGCCGAGTCCGTCAATTTCCATTTCGCCATCGAAACTTTCGTGACGATATCCTGACCCCCTATGTGTTCCGCGATTAACTGATCAAGGAAGACTCGACCCATTTCGATTTCTGTTGCCATCTCGGCAATTTTAAATTGCGTGTTTTGTAATGCGCTAATCGGTTTCCCAAAAGCTTGGCGGCTTTTTACATAATCGATTGTCAGTTTCAGCATCACTTCTGCCGCCGTCTGCGCTGCAATCGCAACGATCAGCCGCTCCTGTTGAAGCTTTTCCATTAAGTAAAGAAAACCATTTCCTTCTTCACCAATCAGATTGTTTTTTGGAACACGGCAATCCTCGAAAATTAATTCGGCAGTATCCTGGCAGTGCAACCCAATTTTGTCCAGCTTTCTGCCTCTTGTAAATCCAGGAGAGTCCCTTTCAACAACGATTAAACTGACTCCTTTATGTTTCGGAACCGCCTTCGGGTCCGTTTTACAGGCAACCAGGATTAAATCGCCATGAATCCCATTCGTAATAAATGTTTTTTGGCCGTTTAAGATATAGTCGTCCCCGTCACTTCTAGCCGTTGTTTGAATATTGGCGAGATCGGAACCTGTGCCGGGCTCCGTCATGGCAATTGCCGTTATCAACTCGCCACGCGCACAGCACGGAAGCCAGCGTTGCTTCTGTTCTTCGGTCCCATATGTATTGAGATAAGGGACTACAATATCACTGTGCAGCCCAATCCCGACAAGTCCGGACCCGACCCGCTCCAGCTCTTCATTAATGACGGCCGAAAAACCCCAATCAACACCGCTGCCTCCGTATTTTTCATCGAGATCAGGACACAAAAAGCCCTGCTCCCCCATCTTCCTCCAAAACTCGCGCGGAATCATCCTGTCCTCTTCCCACTTTTGATAATTCGGATAGGCTTCTTTTTCTAAAAATTTTCTTAATGACCTGCGAAAAATCTCATGGTCTCCGGTTAAATACAGATGGGGCATGGTTGACCTCCTTCATTTTGTTTGTAAGCGTTTTCTTTTTGGCGTTATTTTTATCATAGTCTGATACATAAATAGTCTTCTGTATCCGTTTGTATGAATGATCTACAGTACTAATTTGGGGATATATTTGCGGGAATTCAGGTTGCTATTTTAACTGACAGTTTATTCTGGATCAATTATCGCTGTTGCGTTTACAAAACAATGCGTATATCCTTCTTCGTCACACTTTACCAAATCTCCTTTATATAAGACGTTGTTTTTTCACTCTTGTCGTGGTCTTGTGGTCCATCCCACGGGATGCTGAAATAATCAGCGATTAATAATTGATAAAGATTGAATATATATGAAATAGGGTATAAAATTCCGTATAAGAGTTAAAAATTACACGTAGAAGGGGTGAAAGCAAATGATTACTATAGACAAGGAGGTCGTTCTCAAGGTGAGAAGTGAACCAACTATGTTAAAAAAGGACATCATTTGGCGTATCGATCAGACCGAATATGTTGTTCGAAATGTCCCCTATGTTAAACTTGATGCAGATGGTGAAGAGTTTTTAGATATGGACGTATCTGTTACCATGACTGCACTTCGTGATCTTATGGTTGAAAATGAAATTCCTCACGATGTTGATTATGAGGATTTTGCACACATTGAATTCTAAATGAGCGTTCTTTATATATATAGTGCACCCGCATAAACCTCTAATGATTCATTCGTTAGAGGTTTTTTGATGAAAAAAAGAGCTAGTCCTCAAACCAGCTCTTTCCTAAAGCCTTATTAATCATCCTCAAGTTTTGTTCAAAGATAAAATTTTTATTTATTCATATGGACAAGTCTGTTTTTATGCGATCTGTGCAATAATTCCTTCTTCATCATCAAGCACCAGCTTGATGCCGGCATAAGGATCGCGGTTCAAAAATTCATCAAGCCATAATCGGAGAGCCTCAATTAAGTTTGCAGCAACGAGTACTTGTTTCCGGCCGTCAACAAATGCTTCCGCAGAAAACCCATAATCATCATCATACATAAGTTCTACTTCAACTTCTTCAGGCTTTACTTGTTTTTTGCGGGAGACATAAACGCAAATAGCATTTATAATCTCTTGCTCTGAAAGGATTAACTTCTCCACTGATTTGTTTCCTGTGATCTCTTTTTATTCGTAAAGAAGGCGAAAATTCTACGAATGACAGAAATAAGAACGACAATTGCCAGAACATTAATCATTAAACCAAGGATAGAACCTAGCATTCCCATGTTGGCAAATAGGCTGCCAAACAATAATCCGGCCAGTCCGCCTAACATAAGCCCTTTCATTAGTCCGCCTGACATAAATCCACCTTTAGTATTGGTAGTGGCCGCAGATTTTTTTGTTGTCGAAGTGTCCGACTTTTTATTTTGGAAAAATGAATTGTTGTTTGTCGTGTTCGAATTATTGTTAAAGCTTCTTTTGCCTGATTTATACGATTTCGCTTCCACAGTTGTGGAATGATCTTGGAACACAGAGTTTCCGACAGGCGCGAAGATAATTGCTATCGAAAGTAAAGCAGCTAATATTTTTTTCATATTATGAATTCCTCCATTATTATACTGAGTATGAATCTATTTACGATGCAAAGCAAAAAATGTTTCATTTTTTTGCTTAATTAATATTTGATTACCGATAGTTTTATGCTCTCAAGCACATCGACAGAATGACCACTTTGTTTAAAGCCCGCCCAAATAGTGAATGATCAATGTCCATCAACACTTGCAAAAGTGCACAACTAAGATTAATTATACTACATGTGCTTAAAAGAGCCAAAAGAAAAGCCTTTAGGCATACGCGTAACCGAAATTCATCTCCCCCTTATCACTGGGATGCGCCTTCACACGATTGAAGAGTTCGGGGCATGACAAAGTATTCTATATATTCTGCCATTATGTGTGGGTCCGCTCGTGAATCAAATTCCACTCATACATGGTCAAAAAGTTGTCATCAAAAAAACCTGGATCACACAAACCCAGGCTCCATTATCCTATCATCTACTGGCTCACCAATTTCCCCTGGCTCTGCCCCTTTCTCTCCCTAACTTTTTTAATATTGACCCGAATCAGCAGTGAAATTGCGAGAGCTGCGATAAAAGCGGCCACAAAAATATAGAGAGTTAGTGTGTAGCTGTTGGTCGTTTCCCGGATCCAGGAGACGAGGATCGGCCCGACGAGTCCAGCTGCCGCCCAGGCGGTCAGGATATAGCCATGAATCGCGCCGAGCTGCTTTGTTCCAAATAAGTCGCCGATATAAGCAGGAATCGAAGCAAAGCCACCGCCATAACAGGTCAGGATGAGAAAAATCAGCAGTTGGAACAATAGGGCGTTTGTCGTCGTCGGAAGCAGCAGGAACGCCACTGTTTGAATCGCAAAAAAGGCTGTATAAACATTTGGACGGCCGATATAGTCTGAAATGGACGCCCAGCCGATTCGGCCGAATCCGTTAAACAAGCCCATAATTCCAACCATTGTCGCCGCGCCAGCCGCACTTAAACCGGCAATGTCCTGTGCCATCGGCGAGGCGACAGAGATTATCGCAATCCCGCATGTAACATTGATAAACAGCATCGCCCAAAGCGCCCAAAAACGAACTGTTTTTACGGCTTCGTTGGCTGTCAGTTGGGAAAGGTCTCCCTCTCTTTGTTCGTTCGTTTCCTCTTCCGCCATTCCCTCAGGCAGCCATCCTGGTGGCGGTGGAGCGAGGTACAGGGACGAGGAAATCATCACGACAAAATATACGGCCCCAAGAACATAAAAGGTGTTGGCAATCCCGATATTCGTAATCAGGTCCGCAATAATCGGACTGGCGATTAACGAGGCAAACCCGAAACCCATAATGGCAAGTCCAGTTGCAAGGCCGCGACGGTCAGGAAACCATTTTACCAGTGAAGATACCGGGGTAATATAACCAATTCCAAGCCCAATTCCGCCGAGAACCCCGTAAAAAAAGTATAAGAGATAAAGAGATTCAATGCTTTCTGCAAATCCGGCACCAATTAAACCCACCCCAAAGCAAATTGACGAAATCATTCCTGATTTACGCGGGCCATGCCTTTCGACAAAATGACCCATAAAGGCCGCAGACAGGCCGAGGAACAAAATAGCAATACTGAATGTCAATGAAATCTCGCTCAATCCCCAGCCATGCTGATCACGAAGTGGATTTGTGAAGACGCTCCAGGAGTACACCGAACCGATTGAAATGTGAATGCCGACCGCCGCTGCGGCGATAAGCCAGCGGTTTTTCGTTTTCGCCATTGTTCCTTCCATCTCCTTTTTAAAAAAATCAGAGGGCAGACGCCAAATAGCTATCCCTAAATCCGCATATCACTCAAGGGTTTCTCCATATTTTTGCTGCTGGGCTGGCGAAGCACCGTCAGTATTGCGCTCGAGCTCCTCCGTATCCTGGCCCATACCCTTCAGAAAGTTAAGCAATAGTGTAACAGCCCGGTTGATTTCCGGGTCCTTCAATGCTCCAACAAGGTCAAAATAACTTGTTTTTTCTTCTGTGTTTGCATGTTTCGCTACTCTGGCGATCCCGGCATCAACTTTTAATAAAAACGGCTCCAGCTGTTGGACGTTAATCATCCCGAGAGTTCCGACCATTAACAGCAGGTTTTTGATGGCATTGGTGTTTTCAGGCTTGTCGGCTGCTTTTACAAGAATATTCAGGACCCTGTCTCCCTGCCCTAAAAGGCCGTTTAAGACAGAAAGAATCCCCCTTTCATGCATGTGGTGTAGGACTTGAAGCGACTGAAGGATCGCCTCCTTGTTGTCGATCAGCGCATCTTCAACCTCACGAAGATCCTTCTTACGCTTCTCTTGTTCATTTACTTCAATGCGATGGATTTTTTTGATCGCTTTAGCCATGCTGCTTCCGCTCCTTTTTCACAAGTTCGCCCGGGAAAATATAATCGCTGCGGGCCCATTTCTTTTGAACTTGGACACCGATTTGCGGCTGCGGATTTCCATACCTGTGATTGATTTTTGGCAGCGGATTAATACCCTCTTCTTTTAATATTTCAAGCTTGGCTTGTACTTCTTTGTACGCAGGAGTATCTGTATCCTTATCCCCGTAGCTGCTCGTTAATAGGTTGATAGCTGCTTCGCCTGCATCATTCATAGGAAGGTAAACTTCTTTTCCCCTAACCCTGTCGGTAATATGGCATTGTACTTTTACATTTCCATATGGCGACGACAGGCGGACGAGCGTGCCATCCTTCAAGCCTCTTTCCGCAGCTAATTCAGGAGAAATCTCCAAAAACACGCGCGGTGTTTTTTCCGAAATTCCCGCTGATTTATATGTCATATTGCCTTCATGAAAATGTTCAAGCAATCGGCCATTATTGACATGCAAGTCATACTCTTCACCAAAATCAAGCGGCTTCGACCAATTGACCGAAAAAAGCTGTGCTTTCCCATCAGGGAACGGAAATCCATCAAGAAATAGGACCGGCGTATCCGTTCCGTCTTCAGCAACCGGCCATTGCAAGCTATTATAACCTTGAAGACGTTCGTAGCTGACACCGGCAAATAGCGGTGCAAGCTGGGCTGCTTCGGCCATGATTTCGCTTGGATGTTCATATTTCCAGCCAGCCCCTAGTGAATTGGCAATGTCCATAACGATTTGCCAGTCCGGTTTGGAATCTCCAAGTGGGTCAAAAACCTGGTACAGCCGCTGGATCCGCCGTTCAGTATTTGTAAAAGTCCCGTCCTTTTCAAGGCTGGGGCTTGCCGGAAGAACGACATCGGCAAACTCGGCAGTGCGCGATAAGAAAATATCCTGGACTACAAAGAAATCGAGCTTTTGATAAGCTTCATGAACATAATTGATGTTCGAATCAACAATGCCCATCTCTTCCCCCTTCACATATAACGCTTTAAGTGTGCCTGCATGGATGCCGGCGACCATTTCATGGTTGTTGAGGCCAGGGTGTGCTGGCAACTTTACGCCCCATCCTCGCTCATATTTTTCACGAACCTCTTTATCGGTTACTTTTTCATATGATGGGAAACGGTCCGGCATACTGCCAAAATCGCTTGCGCCCTGAACATTGTTATGTCCGCGCAGCGGGTATGAACCGGTACCGGGACGGCCGTAGTTGCCAGTCACTAACAACAAGTTTGAAATAGCCGTACTTGTATCACTTCCGCCAAGATGCTGGGTAACACCCATCGCCCAAAGCGCGCATACACTATTCGCGTTATGGATCATCTCGGCTATCTCAATCAAGTTTTCTTTTGAGATTCCCGTAATGTCTTCTGCGTATTCCAGAGTATAAACTTCAAGGTTCTTCCTATACTCTTCCATACCATTGACTTTCAATCTTATAAAATCTTCATCAGCCCAGCCCTGGTCGATAATATACTTTGTAACAGCTGACAGCCAAACAATATCAGTACCGGCGCCTGGATGGACAAATAAGTCAGCACGATCAGCCATTTCATGCTTGCGTAAATCTGCAACGATCAGCTTTTGTCCCTTTAACTTATGGGAGCTTTTTACTCTTGTTGATAAAACGGGATGGGATTCCGACGTATTCGAACCGATAATTAGTACAAGCTCAGACATTTCAATATCCTTAATTGAGCCAGAGTCACCCCCATAGCCGACTGTTCGGAACAACCCCATCGTTGCCGGCGTTTGGCAATATCTTGAACAGTTATCAATATTATTGGTCCCAATAACTCCCCTTGCAAGCTTCTGCATTAAGTAGGACTCTTCATTTGTACATTTGGATGAACTGATAAAGCCCAGCGCGTCAGGGCCGTCTTGTTCCTTCATTTCCGTGAATTTACGGGCGATTAAGCTTAAAGCTTCCTCCCACTCTGCTTCGCGAAAAGAATCACCCTCCCTGATCAGCGGCTTTGTAAGCCTTTCTTCACTGTTAACGTAATCCCACCCAAATTTCCCTTTAACACAGGTGGAGATTCCGTTCGCTGGTGCTTCTACCTGCGGTTCAACCTTGAGAATTTTCCTCCCCTTTGTCCAAACGTCAAAGCTGCAGCCCACCCCGCAATACGTGCAAACAGTTTTCGTTTTCTTAATCCGTTCTTCCCGCATCGCCGCTTCCATGTCGGAAACCGCGAGGATCGAGCCGTAACCAGTTTCAATATTCTTCGTGATTTCGATCATCGGGCGCAACGTATCCTTATCAAGGCCTGTCATATACCCGGCTTCACCAACCATACCTTTTTCCATCATCGCATTGCATGGGCAAACCGTTGAACAATGCCCGCATGACACACAGGATGATTCATTAATTGGCACATCATTGTCCCAAATGACACGGGGACGCTTTCGCTCCCAATCAATTGTCAACGTTTCAGTAACCTGAACATCCTGACAGGCTTCAACACAGCGTCCGCACAAGATACATTGATCTGGATCATATCGGTAAAATGGATGGGATTGGTCGACCTGGTATGGCTTTTGATCAAAAGGTATGCTCTGGTGGTTGATTTTCATTTCTTTAACGGTGTTATGTACTTCACATCCCCCGTTGTTATAATCACAGACTGTACAATAAAGCTCATGGTTGACTAAAATCCTGTCCATACCGATCACCTGTGCTTCGCGCACCTCCGGGGAAACGGTATCAATCACATCGCCATCGCTCATTACAGTGGAACAGGACCTAACTAATTCACCATTTACTTCAACAATGCATGTATCGCACGTTTCAATCGGTCCGAGACTCGGATGATAACAAACACTGGGAATCTCAATAGAGCTGTCGGACAGGAATTGCAGAACGGTCTGCTCTGCTTTTGTTGTTACGTCTGCACCGTTGATTTTCACATTAATGGTGTCTGACACATTGCCTCATCCTTTCTCTCTACTAATCTTTCAAAAAAAGAGTTACTCAGATTTCCACTACCCTAACGTTTTTATGATCAAACCTAATAAAATCAGACATGGTGAAGATGCTGATAACTTTAAAAATAGTTCGGACAGTAATAAAAGACGGTTGGTTTCAAATGAAATAGATACAAGAAGAGGAAACTCTGAAGATTCGAGGTGTTGGCTAGCGCTGGATTGGCGATTCAGCCATTCTGAAGAATGCTAGCACTTTTGTAGTGCCGTTTTCTGCCGAATTCTTCTATGTTTGTTCCGGTCGAAACGCGGGAATATAAGTAATAATAAACTAGGAGGTAGACCTTCATGAAAAGATTAATTAAAACCGCCATTAAATGGGCGCCTGTCATTTATCCAATTGTTAAGAAAATCATAAATAGCCGCAAAACAAAAGGATCTTCACCTTCCCCAAGATAGTTACAGCAAAAGCAGCCGGAGTCCGGCTGCTTTCGGTATCAATCGTTCACAGGTTTTTCCATCAGGCCTCTGCCAATCAGATTAGCTGAAACCGGTCGCAAATCCAGATCTCTTGCCCAAACAGACAGCTGGCCGACATGGTGGATTTCATGGGCGATAATATGGCGCAAAACCTCTCCGCGTGTAAACTTGTCGTCCAGCCATGGTGCAGAACATCGCAAGTTCTCCATGTCACTCGTCCACTTTTGTAAAAATGCGAAAATCTCAGGATGATAGCGTTCCGATAGCTCTCTTACTCTTTGAAGTGATTCAAAACACTTAAAATCAATCTCGATATCCGATTTCGCCTCGAGCGCTCGAATCCAGCTATATTCTACATCAATAATGTGAAGGAGCGTCTCATGAAAACTGCCAGCTCCCCCTGTGCGCTGCTTTATGTATTCTTCTTGCGGCAACTGCTCGCACCAGTCAAACCACTCATCCCTCACTTGCCAGTTATAGCGAAACAATGTAAGCATAATCTGATCACTCCTTCTTTAATTTGCTTTCTAACCGCTTTTCAGAACAACGCAAATCCTCTTTTAAAAGCACTATCCCTTGGTTACATCGCCTTTTATTTGGGCTGCATACGGATGCCGCCGTCAAGGCGAATCGTTTCTCCGTTCAGCATTGGATTTTCCAGAATGCTTTCGACCAGCATGGCGTATTCATGCGGCTCGCCAAGCCTGGAAGGAAACGGCACTATTTTACCAAGTGATAACCGTGCTTGCTCTGGAAGAGTATCGAACATAGGTGTATGAAATAAGCCAGGAGCAATCGCCATAACGCGAATTCCAAAGGCGGCCAGCTCTCTGGCAATCGGTAAGGTCATCGCGACAATTCCGCCTTTTGAGGCACTGTACGCCGCCTGGCCAATTTGCCCTTCGAAGGCGGCTACTGAAGCAGTATTGATGATTACTCCTCTTTCACCCGCTTTGTTTTGTTCATTATTGACCATTTTTTCGGCCGCAAGCCTGATAACGTTGAAGCTTCCCACCAGATTGATTGAGATTACCCGCGAAAATGTATCGAGCCGATGGACTCCTTGTCGGCCAAGTATTTTTTCGCCGGTTGCGATCCCTGCACAATTAATGACGGTGTTTATAGATCCAAAGACAGAAATGCCTTGCTGCAAGGCAGAAGCAATGTTCTGTTCATTCGTGACATCGGTTTTGACAAAAAGGACCCGCTTTCCCAACTCCGACTCAAGGCGCTTCCCCCGTTCTTCAGAAAGATCAAGTATTAAAGCCTTACCTCCTTTTTGAACGATGTTTCGAACAGTGGCTTCCCCCAGTCCTGATGCGCCGCCCGATACAACCGCAATCGTTTCCTTGATCTCCATCCCGTTCCACTCCTCATCAATACTTTCTTTTTAGCTAAGAATTTCCCCGGTGATATCATTACTCCTATATTTTCAATTATTCAGATAATTTTTGCAAAAGTTATCATAATTCTCAATTATTTTTTTTGCTTGATGTGTCACTCGGTCAGGGTTTGCGGGTTGATTCCGACTGGGCAAGAATTAAAAAGTGAAAGCCTGTCTAAACACACAGGTTTCGTTCGGACTGAGCACGGCCAAAAAAGCAAAAGCCTGTCTGAACACGGGTCTCATTCGGACTGGGCATGGACAAAAAAGCAATAGCCTGTCTGAACACGGGTCTCATTCGGACTGAGCATGGACAAAAAAGCAAAAGCCTGTCTGAACGCGGGTCTCATTCGGACAGAGCACGGCCAAAAAAGCGTAAGCCTGTCTGAACGCGGGTCTCGTTCGGACTTGGCATAGACAAATAAGTGTAAGCCTATCTGAACACGGGTCTCGTTCGGACTGAGCATGGACAATAAAGCAATAGCCTGTCTGAACACGGGTCTCGTTCGGACTGGGCATGGACAATAAAGCAAAAGCCTGTCTGAACACGGGTCTCGTTCGGACTGGGCATGGACAAAAAAGCAATAGCCTGTCTGAACACGGGGCTCGTTCGGACTGAGCACGGCCAAAAAAGCAAAAGCCTGTCTGAACACGGGGCTCATTCGGACTTGGCGAGGACAATAAAGCAATAGCCTGTCTGAACACGGGTTTCGTTCGGACTGGGCATGGACAAATAAGCGTAAGCCTGTCTGAACACGGTTCTCGTTCGGACTGAGCATGGACAATAAAGCAATAGCCTGTCTGAACACGGGTCTCATTCGGATTGGGCATGGACAATAAAGCAATAGCCTGTCTGAACACGGGTCTCATTCGGACTTGGCGAGGACAATAAAGCAATAGCCTGTCTGAACACGGGTTTCGTTCGGACAGAGCACGGCCAAAAAAGCAAAAGCCTGTCTGAACACGGGTCTCGTTCGGACTTGGCGAGGACAATAAAGCAATAGCCTGTCTGAACACGGGTCTCGTTCGGACTGAGCATGGACAATAAAGCAATAGCCTGTCTGAACACGGGTCTCATTCGGACTTGGCGAGGACAAAAAAGCAATAGCCTGTCTGAACACGGGTCTCATTCGGACTTGGCGAGGACAAAAAAGCAAAAGCCTGTCTGAACGCGGGTCTCATTCGGACAGAGCACGGCCAAAAAAGCGTAAGCCTGTCTGAACGCGGGTCTCATTCGGACAGAGCACGGCCAAAAAAGCGTAAGCCTGTCTGAACACGGGTCTCATTCGGACTGGGCATGGACAAAAAAGCAATAGCCTGTCTGAACACGGGTCCCGTTCGGACTGGGCAAAGGCCAATAAAGCGAAACGAGTCAACCATATAAAACAACCACCTGGAATATTAGCTCCAGGTGGTTTCGTGCGCTATTCTTTCAATCGATATCTTTTCGCCACTTCTGTAAATGATAGTTCAGAAGTGTCATTATAGACAAGATCAGCTTTCTTAAACTGTTCCTTAGGACCGATCGCAACGGCAAACATTCCCGCCGCTTTTATTGCTTCCACGCCTGCTGTTGCATCTTCAATTCCAATACAGGCGGATGGTTCGGCTTCCAGCAGTTTTGCAGCAGTTATAAAGATTTCCGGATCGGGTTTTCCGTTACGTATTGTTCTTGAATCGACAATGATATCAAATTGTTCCCTGATACCGAGAGCTTCAAGGACGGTCATCGCATTTTTGCTGGCTGACGCAATTCCGAGCTTTACGCCTGCCGCGTTGATATCGGCAACAAATTGCCAGATCCCCGGCAACAAATCCGCAGGTGTAATCCTGTTAATCAACTTTAAATAATGCTCGTTTTTTTTAGCAGCCAGTTGATCTTTTTCCTCGCTTGAAAATCGGGCTTGTTTCCCGCCGTGAGTAAGAATTTTTTCAAGCGAATCCATGCGGGAAATCCCTTTCAATTCTTCGTTGAACTGGCGCGAGAACGGAATTCCAAGCTGATCGGCGAGCGCTTTCCAGGCCAAGTAATGGTACTCTGCGGTATCGGTAATGACTCCATCAAGATCGAAAATAACAGCTTCAAGCGATTTATTCATGGCGACCTCCTTTGCCGTTAAGCGGTACATTAAGCTTCCCATTGGCGAAAATTGTTTTCGGTTCGCTATAGAGCGACAGCCGCAGCTCTGAGCCCCGCTGTGAAATAATCACTTCGTCTTTTGTTACTTCTACTTTGATTTCATGGCTTCGATAGATAATGTTAAAGCTGTAGCGGTCCCACTCGTTCGGAATGAATGGGGCAAATGACAATGTTTCATTCGCCGTCCTCATCCCGGCAAAGCCTTGAACAATCGCCAGCCACGAGCCCGTCATGCTTGTAATATGAAGGCCGTCTTCCGTATCGTTATTATAATTATCGAGATCAAGGCGGGCGGTACGATTGTACATTTCGTAAGCTTTTTTCTCCATTCCAAGTTCAGCCGCCAACACAGCATGGATACTTGGAGATAAGGAGGATTCATGGACGGTCATCGGCTCGTAAAATTCGAAATTGCGCCGTTTCTCTTCATTCGAAAACTCATGGTTAAGAAAATAAAGCCCTTGCAGAACATCCGCCTGTTTAATAAAGCAGCTGCGCAGAATTTTGTCCCAGGACCAGTTCTGATTAATCGGCCTATCGCTAGGCTCTAGCTGATCTACGGTCATTAAGTCCTTATCTAAAAAAGTATCATGCTGCACAAACACATCAAGCTCTTCATCATACGGAAGGTACATGTTCGCTGCGATGTGCTGCCATTCGAGCATTTCTGTCTCGCTAATGTTCAACTCCTGCAGCTTTGCCAGATGGCTATTTTTCCGTAAAAAATCGATCACTTCAAGAGCGTAGCTAAGCATCCACATCGCAATCCGGTTCGTATACCAGTTATTGTTTATGTTATTCTCGTATTCGTTTGGTCCGGTAACACCATGAATCATATAAAGCTGTTTCTTTTTATTAAAATGAACCCGATCGGCCCAAAAGCGTGCGATACCAATCAGGACGTCCACTCCGAATTCCTGAAGATATTCGCGGTCACCTGTATAATTAACATAATTGTAAATGGCGTAAGCAATCGCACCGTTGCGATGTATTTCTTCAAATGTGATCTCCCATTCGTTATGGCATTCAATGCCATTGAAGGTCACCATCGGATACAAAGCGCCTTTAATGCCCTGCTTCCGGGCATTGCGATAGGCACCATCAAGCTGGTTATGGCGATAGATACAGAGATTACGAGCGACACTGGCGTCTGCCGTGGACAAATAAAGCGGAATAGCATAAGCTTCAGTATCCCAATAAGTTGCCCCGCCGTATTTTTCACCAGTGAAACCTTTTGGACCAATATTTAAACGGGAATCCTCTCCGTAATAGGTTGAAAATAGCTGGAACAAATTAAAACGGATTCCTTGCTGGGCCTCGTCATCACCGGAAATTTCAACATCTGCCCGGCTCCATCTCTTTAACCATTCCTGCCGATGCTCTTCAAGCAATCCGTCAAACCCCTTTTGATAAGAGTGTTCCAAAATCATTTGACCTTTGTGAACTAAGTTTGCAGCTTCATGGTCTCTATCAGTAGTAACCGCTACATACTTATAAACATGGATCGTTTTTCCTTGTGCAGCTCTTGCCTCGATCACATTATCCACGTATTCCGTGTCCATATTGGCAACCAGTTTTGTCATTTCCCCCTGGACTGCCAGCTTCATGGCGACTGCAACCTGGAATGTTGGAGTTCCAAAAGGATTGTCTTTTGTTTTCATAACGAGATGGCCCTGGAAATCTTGCACATCCTTACTTATCTCTATCCAAAAGTCCTCATCATAATTGGCGTCTTCATTGCGAACATCACCGTCCAGGTAAGGGATAAGCTTCATACTCCCTTCATAGTTGAGAGCGGTTACAGAGTAGCGAATAACAGCCAGTTCCGGTTCTGCAACAGATAAAAATCTCACCGTTTCAACCAGCGTCTCTTTTCCATTATCGACAACCGTGAATGTCCTTGTCAAAACACCATGCTGCATATCCAGCTCGCGGTAATATTCTTTTATTTCCGCTTGATTGAGGTCAACCTCTTCCCCATCAAGAAACAGGCGAATGCCAATAAAGTTCGTGGAGTTGATCACTTTGCCAAAATATTCAGGATAGCCGTTTTTCCACCAGCCGACACGGGTTTTATCAGGAAACCAAACACCGGCAATATAAGAGCCTTGATGGTGATCACCGGAAAAAGATTCCTCAAAGTTCCCTCTCATGCCCATATGGCCGTTTCCAAGACTCATGACGCTTTCAGCTAAACGAAAGTTTTCTTTGTGCAACTCCGTTTCGATGATTTTCCAGCTATTAATTTCGAATAATCTTTTCATGGCTCTATCTCCCTTTTTCAAGTTGAGCAAACGTTTGCACTAATTATAGCACGATTTCATTCCACTGGTCGGATCAACCATGGTTTTTGCGCGAAAAAAATTGCGTAGTTCCCATTTATAAACGTTGACTCATTATTCGCAGAGGTTTTTTTCAAAAACTATTGCATATTAAGATAATATAATGTATAATATAGAAATTCGCCCTTCTTGAATTAATGATTGAAGAAATGATATGTATGAAAAAATAGGCGTTCTACTTTTGTTTTATAGCAATACTTATTCACACTGGATCGGCTTCGGAGCCGTAAGGACGTTAGAGAGGTAGGGCTTTCGTCGTTTAGGTTAAAAACCATCAAGTGGAATATCACCGCGGCAAATGATATCATTTAAATAAATTTTTATGTGGAAATTCAAGTTGAATCTAAAAAGCGGTCCAGGAGTTGCTGGATCGCTTTTTCTATGTAGGTTTAGACAGCTGTTTTATAATTTTTTAAAAAAATTGAGAAAATTCATTTGCGAATTTTGTCTTTTCAATTTATAATGTGATTTACATCACTATATATAGTGATTTATAACGCTAACAGTTCAATATTTTGTGTTTTCCAGTGAAAAGGGTGTCGAAAGCTTCGACATAATAGGGAATCCGGTGTGAGTCCGGAGCTGTCCCCGCAACTGTAAATGCTGATGAAATAAGTGTATCCACTGTGAGAGCTCTCATGGGAAGGAACTTAAAGTAAAGCGAAGCATGAGCCAGGAGACCTGCCTTTTTTATACGTACTATCTTCTTCGGGAGTTGAGAGGATAGAGCGAGGAAAAGGTCATTTCGATAACCTGAATTCTTCTTCGTTCTATCCGCTCATCTTTACCGATGGGCGGTTTTTTTTATTGACTAGAAGGGAGAAATATAATCATGACTTTACAACTGCCAACAGCTTATTCTGATTTAGACTCGGGAAATTTGCAGGAGGTGCATCAGTTTATCCAGCAAATAACTGCGCCATACCCGGGTCTCCATGCAGCTGAATTTGCTGAAAAAATCTCAACATTGCTGTCATCAAAACAAAACATTCATAAGGACAAACTTGCCAATGACATGATTTTGGCGGCATTAGAACGAATTTCTGCTGGTGAACCGGACTGGACGTATGTTGCGGCAAGAATATATTTAGAAAGGCTTTACGAAAAAGCGTCTATCTCGAGGGGCTATCGTTCAAGCGAAAAATACGGAAGCTTTTACGACCTGATTCTAAAGCTCACAAAGCTTGGAATTTACAGCAGCAAACTAATGCAAGCTTATACAGAGCAGGAAATTAAGACTTTAGGCGGTCTTATCAATGCTGAACAGGATCTTTTATTTACATATATCGGCCTCGTTACCCTGTCTGAAAGATACTTGGCTAAATCCCATGCAGGTGAAATTCACGAACTCCCCCAGGAACGTTTCTTAATCATTGCGATGACGCTGATGATGAATGAACCAAAAGAAAAACGATTTGACTTGATCAAGGAAGCATACTGGGCGATGTCCAATCTGCTGATGACTGTGGCGACACCGACCCTTGCAAATGCCGGCAAAAGCTACGGACAGCTATCGAGCTGCTTTATTGATACCGTTGAGGACAGTCTGCGCGGGATTTATGATTCCAACACCGATATTGCCAATCTATCGAAAAACGGCGGCGGCATCGGCGTCTATTTAGGTAAAATCAGAGCGCGCGGCAGCGACATAAAAGGCTTCAAGGGCGTTTCCTCGGGGACGATTCCGTGGATGAAACAATTAAACAACACAGCCGTAAGTGTTGACCAGCTTGGGCAGAGACAGGGAGCAATTGCCGTCTACCTTGATGTTTGGCACAAGGATATTTTTTCTTTCCTTGAATCTCGCTTGAACAATGGTGACGAACGGCTGCGCACCCACGATTTATTCACAGGCGTCTGTATACCCGACTTGTTTATGGAGCTCGTCCGCGAACGCGGGGATTGGCATCTATTCGATCCACATGAGGTTCGGACCGTAATGGGTTACTCACTTGAAGATTATTTTGATGAAGAACCTGGCAGCGGCACATTTAGAAAAAAATATTTCGAATGCGTCAACCACCAGGATTTGACAAGACACACCGTTCCCGCTATCGAGGTTTTTAAAGCCATCATGATTTCGCAGCTTGAAACAGGGACTCCATACATGTTTTATCGGGACACAGTGAACCGGGCTAACAGCAACTATCATCAAGGCATGATTTACTGCAGCAATCTATGCACAGAAATCACGCAAAACCAGAGCCCGACCACGGTAACTGAAGAAAAAACGGAGGATGGAAAAATCATTACCGTTAAGGAACCTGGCGATTTTGTCGTCTGCAACCTGTCGTCGATTTCACTAGCGAAAGCGGTTCAGGAAGGCGTTTTGGAAAGGCTTATTGCCATTCAGGTAAGAATGCTCGATAACGTGATTGATTTAAATGACATTCCAGTTCTGCAGGCAAACCTGACGAATAAAAAATACAGGGGAATTGGGCTCGGCACCTTTGGCTGGCATCACTTGCTTGCATTGAAAGGAATTGCCTGGGAGACAGATAAAGCTGTCCAATATTGTGATGAACTTTATGAGGAAATCGCTTATTTGACGATTAAAGCCAGTATTGAAATTGCGAGGGAAAAGGCGGCTTATCCTTTGTTCCCGGGGTCAAGCTGGGAAACCGGAGCATATTTTGAAAAGCGGGGTTATCATTCAGCCAGGTGGCAGGAACTAAGAGCAGAGATCAATAAATATGGTATTCGCAACGGTTATTTGCTGGCAGTTGCGCCGAATTCATCAACGGCAATCATTGCCGGTTCAACATCGGGAATTGACCCGATTTTTCGCAAGGAGTATTCAGAAGAAAAGAAAGATTACAAGATTCCCGTGACAGCGCCAGATCTAAATCCACACACTAATTGGTACTACAAATCTGTATATTTGATCGACCAAAAATGGAGCATCCTGCAAAACGCGAAGCGCCAGTGGCACATCGACCAGTCAATATCGTTCAACATATATGTGCGCAACGACATTAAAGCAAAAGAACTGCTTGAGCTGCACATGCTTGCATGGGAACAAGGACTGAAAACGACCTATTATGTGCGCTCGACCTCAAGCGCTGTTATCGAAGAATGTGAAAGCTGCCATAGCTAATGAAGGAGTGTTAAGGATATGGAATCAATCAAGCAAAGGGCTCTCGTTGATCGGGAAGCGCCCAATCGCTCAACAGGGATCGTCAATGGACAAAGCTCAAATATTCTGAACTGGGATGACGTCCGCTTCCCATGGGCTTATCCGAAATATAAGGTAATGCTTGCGAATTTCTGGACGCCCTTTGAGATTAATATGAGCAAAGATATTAAACAGTTTCAAGCTCTTAATGACATTGAAAAGGAAGCTTTTTTAAAAATCATTGGTTTGTTGGCATTGTTGGACAGCATTCAATCCGACTACGCGAGCAAAGCCGCCGATTATTTAACGGATTCTTCTCTAAACGCGTTAATGATCATGCTCGCCCAGCAGGAAGTGATCCATAACCATTCCTATTCATACGTCTTGTCCAGTATTGTACCAAAGAAAAAGCAGGATGAAGTGTTTGAATTTTGGAGAACCGAACCAACCTTGCAAAAGCGAAATGATTTTATCACGGACGGCTATCGCAATTTTACACAAGAGCCGACAGTTGAGAATTTCCTGAAATCGATTATATATGATGTGATCCTTGAAGGATTATTCTTTTATTCCGGTTTCGCCTTTTTTTATAACCTTGCCCGTAACCAGAAGATGGTTGCTACTTCGACGATGATTAACTATATCAATCGTGATGAACAAATCCATGTCGGATTATTTGAAAAAATATATAAAGAAGTACTCAATGAAAATCCGCAGCACCGAACAGAAGATCTCGACAATTTTGCGATCGAAACATTTCAAAGAGCCGCAGAATTGGAAATCGAGTGGGGAAGACAAGTGATTGGTGATAAAATCGATGGCATTACGATGAGTGATCTTGAACAATACATTCAATATATGGCGAACAAACGCTGCAATCAACTCGGCCATGGACGACTCGTTTTTCCCAATGCACCAATAAAAAATCCGATGCGCTGGATTATCGCCTATCAGGAAGTTGATCTCGGCAAAACAGATTTTTTCGAACAGCGTTCGCGCCAGTATACGAAGACTTCAGATGCGAATGGCTTTGATGATCTTTAAAATTAAACAGAACCGCCCGTGATCATTCCCGGGCGGTTCTGTTTTTAACGATGGCTTAGCTGTTTCCCCGCCATTTCCATCCACTCTAGCTGTCGCAGCCTTACCTCGAACATCCTTAATGGATCGCGGTACAATTCTGGATTCGTTCTGATCTGGTCCAGTGCAGCCTGCTTTTCCACGATTTCGCTTTGCGTCTCCTCGACGGTCTGCTTCAAAACACGGAACGGGTTTCGGAAGAATATTGTAACATCGCGCTGAAGCGTCCGTTCAAACATTTCAAATGGCTGCATAAAATTATTGATAATTAACGTTTTTGCTTCTTCATAATCTTCGTTTTCTACGAACTGTGTGTATTTATTATAGAGCATTACCTTGTTTTGCTGGATGGCACCGAACAATTTTCCCGCACTCTTTAATAGAAACTGGGAAGGTGTGAATCGAAGCAAAATATTTACTGTATCGACAGGCACTCCACTCGTCATCCGGTCCGCATCACGGCGCCAATCATCAAGCACTTTGAAATCACACTCAAGCTTGATCCGCTCTTCTTCAAACATCGAATTGAAGCCATCACTCATATCGGCTAAAAACGCCTGGCTTTCGCCAAACTCGTTCTTTGAAAACTCAATCCATTCCTCAAGCTCCTGATTGAATTTCGGCAACATCGTTTCAGAGAGATACTCCCGAATTCTCCTATTCATCTCATCATTCAGTTTAACATGGAGGCTGCCAAAGTCACTATCCTCTTCAATGATATCTGAACAGCCCTGGAGAAGCTTTGGAATTTGATCTTCAAGTTCATTTTTTATCTTCTGTTTTCTACCGCGGTAAGATTTTTGAATAATATTAATCTTTTCTTTTTCGACATCACTAAGCTGATTGATCGCACCGTTTAACTTGTTCGCCATTTCCTCATTCCATTTGATCGATTCGATCAAACCATTTTCCATTTCGACCCTGCTTTTCAGAAGCATCGTAATCGTTTCCCGTATCAAGAACAACAAATTGGAATTCCGCCTTTCCACCGTGTTTACGTTACTAGCATTTGCCTGAATAAATTCTGCAAGGTCGCTTAATTGCTGTGTGCTTTCATAATTAGACGAAAAAGCAAACAGCTTTGCTTCCGGGAAATATCCATGAATTCTTGTCCAAGTATCATCTACCAATTTGATCGCTTCCTGTTCATCTGCAATCGAATCAATATTATTTAATAAAAAGTGGACCGGAAGATTTGGTGCTTCCCCGGCAATTTTTAAAAGCAGATCACGTTCCCTCTCTGTAAAAGGGGAACCCGCATCAAGCACAAACAAGAGGCTGTCTGCCAAATGCAGATACTGAACTGCCTCGTTTCTTTCACTGCGCGTTCCTCTAAAGTTAGGGATATTAAACAATGACAGCCCGTTTTCAGTTAAGAAGCGGCTCGAAATCTTAAAATCGACAACAGTTCCTTCCGCAGAAGCAGCCGCTAACTCGGGTATATGCCTGATTTCGGAATCATCAATTTCAGTGATTTCATTGTCTTCATCACCTTTAAAAAGAACAGCTGCCTGAACATCATTTTCTAAAATATTCTCACCGAGGATCGCATTTATGAAAGCTGACTTCCCATTTCCCGGACTTCCGGCAATCAGGAGATGATGCGTGTTGAGATCAGCCAGCTCGCCCGCCAACCATTTAATACGATTTCCTATCTCGACTTCATTCTGTTCCGACCATGCTGTGATTGTATCAAAAAGACGCAGGCTTTCTTCATGGCCATTACCTCGCGTCCTGAACGCTGCAATAACGTTTTCTGCCTCTTCAGCCGCTGAAACCTTTATCGTCGAAGGAAATAGCTCGCTCCATGCCAGTACGGCAGACGCTGAGTATAAACCATGGCTGTTATCGGAAATTTTCAGCCAATTGCTTAGATGATTGGGAACAATCCCCGACAGTTTTTTTAACAGGTATTTTCCACTCATTAAATCGAGGAAAGATTGTTGATAAAGGGTGGAAAGCTCTGTCCAGGAGACAGACTGGTCAACTTCAATCTCAGCTAAAAAGCGGTCCATGTCGCGAATCCAGGAGAAATAGGTATCCTCGCCTTTGTAGCTGTTCCATAATGAAACAACTATTTTCTCAAGACGCTTTTTATCTGAATGGTACAGTGCCATCAAAACATCCATAAAATAGTCCGGTTGAATCTTTTTTGTTAAACCATCTTGAATATAGGTATTTAAAAGATCAAACCAATGTAGTGATTGCGTCCTGATTGCCTCATTTACTGCCAATTCAATCGCATTTCTCGCATCTCCGTGCTCTTCAAAGAAAGTTCTTGCGATTTCAGTAATATTCGGATAATCGGGATTGAGAACAACCGCTTCTTTTATCACTTTTGTGGCACTATCCAATTTGCCCTGCTGTACGTAGAGGGTAAATAACTGCAGGGAAACTTCTGTTTTTAAAATGGTGTTATCAGTTTGAACTGATTTATAGATGCTCTCGGCTGTTGATAATATTTCAAGCGCAAAATAAGCATCAGCCATATTTTTTTTTGCCCATGGCTCTAGTTCATTGTCGATATTTTCCCATTTAAAAATGGCAGCTTCAAAATCATAGTTCGCGTAGTACACTTCCCCCTGGGCAAAACGGATATAGGACAAATCAGGAACATCCTTCTGCTGTTCTTTTACGTAAAGCTCACCCAGTACACGCGATGGCTGGCTGGCATCATTTTCATCGGTAAATGTTTGGTAAAATTCTTTTTTGATTAATTGCTTTTCCACAATTCGTTCCTCCGCTGATCGTATTTACAAGTCATCTTACTTGAACAAAAGCGTAAGTGCCTTGAACAGCCCTGACAAGCGCTGGAGGGCCTGACGGTGAAGTCGTTCTTTGACTTCATTGGCAGGACCGAAGCGACTCGAAGGGCTAGGCACTGGAGCTGGACGACTAGACATCGGACTCAAAGTTCCTCCAAGTCCATAGTATAATAATTGCTATATGACAAGAGAGAGGTAAATATGCTATAAGTCTTTATCCTTATTATTCTATCAGAGTTATTATTGCAAAAAGTTTCATTTAGCTTTCATTTTTAATACAAAATGATGGCGGTTTGTTACATTATTGACAATATAAAAAGCGATTAGAGAGAAGATCCGCTCTTAATCGCTTTTTATTTGTTATTGCGAAGATGCAGTGCGCCGACTGCGCATCAATCCTCTACGTGCTTCTATAAGAGTAAAGACGATGGCAATAACGAGAAAAAAACTGGAAATCTGGAAAAGTGCAGCCGTTTCAACATATTGGGCCAGTATGCCAAACACGACTCCGCCCAGGCCAATCCCAAGGTCCATTGCCGAAAAAAACATTCCGTTTGCCACTCCGCGCCGGTGCGGCGGTGTCATTGACAATGTCCATGATTGCAGCGTTGGAATTAAAGAACCAAACCCGGCTCCAAACAAGGTTCCCGCGATGATGATGAAGAGATTCGAATGGGCGAAAGAAAGAACCCACATTCCGATAAACGTTAATGACGTACAGAACAGCACAAGTCCAAACGGCCCCCTCCGATCAAACCATTTACCGGCAAATGGTCTCGATAAAGATGCCATAATCGCATTGAACAAATAAAATAGAAAGATTTGATCAATTCCGCGCTCTTCCCCAAAGATCACGATAAATGTCACAACCGATCCATAACCAAAGGTGATCATGACCGTTACAAATGCAGGATACAAGCTTGTTTTTTCAATCAGCGAACCAAAGTAGGAAAATTTCAGTTCCTCTTTGCCTGTTTTTTCAACAACTTCCGGCGTCCGGTAGCGAGCAATGGCCAGAAGCAGAATGGCAATGACTCCTAATGCCACTGAAATATAAATTAAATTATCAAAAGTGGTGACTTGAAACAAATAGATACCGAGGCTTGGTGCGATAATCATTCCAATCGTGACCGACAGGCCATAATATCCCATGCCTTCACCTAAACGTGAGTTTGGGACAATATCAACAGCCGCTGTTCCATTTACGGTAGTCGACCAGCCCCAGGCAAGTCCATGAATGAACCGCAGCAACAGAAAGATAACGACAACTTGAGAAATCGGATAAAGCACCGTAATAAGCATAAGTGCTAGTGCCCCAACTATCACTAGCGGCTTCCTTGCCTTATACTCGAGCAAATACCCGATAAACGGGCGGCTGAAGACCGCACCTATTGAAAAAAGTGCTGTGACAAGACCGATTTGCAGCCCCGACGCACCGATCGATTTAATGTATGGCGGCAAAGTGGGAATCAGCATTTGAAATGACATAAACACAAACAAATTACCGGCCATTAACATAATGAAGGACTTAGTCCAGAGCGTTTCTTTTAAGTTATGTTGATCCAAGGATCTCCCTCCCTTTGTTATGAAAAAGGAACCTTCTATCATGAAGATCCATGTACAATTAATCCTTCTAAAAGGATTATATTTCGTCCCGCTAAATATTAACACACCTAGTGAAAAAAAGGTATTTAAAAATGGATCCTAAAATATAAACAAGAACCGGTTTAGCTTCGGTTCTTTAACCTTACGTTACTTTTCCCCAATTCCGTTTGTTGATAACACAATCTAAAGCCGGAATGTTATGCCAGTTTGTTTTCCCTCTTATGTACAGCTCCACATAAATAGAACCTGCTGATAGTTTCTCATCAGCAGGTCTAGGTGTTAACGTCTATTACTTTTTGGGTCAAATGCATCACGGAGACCGTCTCCGATAAAGTTAATACAAAGGACAGTTGTTAAAATGGCAAGTCCCGGTGGTATCCATGCTTCCGGGCTGTTTCGTAAAATACGCAAGCTTTGCGCCTCGGAAATCATATTGCCCCATGTTGGCGTAGGCTGTGGAATTCCAAAGCCAATAAAGCTGAGTGCAGATTCAACGATAATCATCGTTGCCATCATCAATGAAGCATTTACAACAATTGGCCCGATCGCATTCGGGATGAAATGCTTAAAGATGATTCGGGCATCGCTGGCACCGATTGCCTTTACGCCGAGAATAAACTCTTGTTCTCGCAGCGACAAATAGGTTCCCCTGATAATCCTCGTCAGGTTGGGCCATGTGGTTAGCGCAATAATCGTCACAAATAGCCCGATCGTTACCTTTTCTAAAACGGCAACAACCGTTAATACGATAACAAGGAATGGAAGAACCAGCATCATGTCAGCAGCACGCATGATGATCGCATCAATTTTTCCGCCATAATAACCTGCGATTGAGCCTAGTGTTACACCAATTACGAGTGTAAATAACATCGCACTAAAGCCCACAATTAGAGAAATTCGTCCGCCGTATAAAAAGCGAGAAAGATTGTCCCTTCCTGAGCTGTCATTTCCAAGTGGGTGGTCGGCACTTGGCGGACGTTCAATCATCATTAAGTTGGATTTAGTCGGACTCTGGTCCGTAAAAAACGGTGCAAGAATCACCATAATTATAATCAAAGTAAGGATGATTACGCCGGCGACTGCTAATTTATTTTTCATAAAACGAGCGAGCGCAAGCTGGAAAGGCGTTTTTCCATATTCCGACTTGCCTTGCGGTTGGATTTCCGGATTTGTATTCACCGTATCTTGCGGATTAAGTTGCATATTATTCACCTCAGTCGTAGCGAATTCTTGGATCGACAATGCTATAAAATATGTCAGCCAATAAATTGCCTAATAAAATAAAGAAACCGAACATTAAGTTAAGGGCCATGATAACCGGATAATCACGATTTCCGATCGATGTGATAAACAGTGTACCAATACCGGGAAATTGGAATACCCCTTCTGTAATAATGGCGCCACTGAGCAATGTACCAATTTCAAAACCCAATAAAGTAATGATAGGAATCATAGCATTGCGGAGTGTATGCTTGTACAAAACAGATCGGTCTGTCATTCCTTTTGCTTTAGCTGTCCTAATATAATCGCTGCTAAGCACATCAAGTACTTCTGAACGCATATAGCGCATATATGAAGCTGTTCCTGCTAAACCAAGGGTAATACCCGGAAGGACTAGATGGTGAAGCCTGTCCACAAACAGTTCCATGCCTGTAAGTCCAGGAGATGAAACTGAGCCTTGCGATGGAAACCAGCCAAGCTGAATTGAGAAAAAGTAGATGATGACTAAGCCGAAAAAGAAGCTTGGAACCGCTAGTCCAAAAAAACCAAATGCAGTTGCGCCATAATCAAGCAATGAATATGGCTTACGAGCAGAATAAATACCAATCGGAATCCCGACAATTAGCGTAAGAGCCAACGCAAATGTTCCTAAATACAGTGTGTTGACGATTCGGCCGTTGATTAAATCAGATACTGAACGCCCTTTGTAAGCAATCGATTCTCCAAAATCCCCTTTAGCAGCATTCTTCACCCAGTTCCAATATTGAACATGTACGGGATCATTTAGTCCAAGGGCCTCCCTTTGCTTCTCAATCGCCGCAGGATCGATATTCGGATCTAGAAGTCTACCGGCGATCGGATCTCCCGGTGCGGCTTGAATTAATCCATAAACGGCAATGGTGAGGACGAAGAGCATTGGTATAAAAATAAGAAAGCGTCGGATGATATACTTGTACAACGTTTCCTCCTCCATTCTAAACAGCACAAGCGCACTATTTGATCCATCCAGGTAAGGATTAGACTCTCTTTTGAAGGACAAACATCCAGCCGATCATCTTTTTAATTACCGGAAAGTCGTGCGCTTGAGCAATACTTTTTATTTCTTGACAAGAAAAGAGCGTGCGGCGTTATCCACACGCTCTTTCCCGTCAGTCTTTTTCCTCTTATTCAGTTACCCACCACAAGTGTGGCTTATTAATCATGCTATACGGCAATTCATCGACACCCTGCAGACGCTTATTATGTGCCCACAAGCTGTTTTGCGCATAAAGTATTAATGCAGGCAGATCGTCCTGGAACTTTACTTGCCAGTCGCTATATACCTTGTTGCGGTATTCAGCATCAAATGCTTCCGGTGCTTTCATTGCATCTAGTAACAGCTGATCTGCCTCTGGATTGTTCCATCGGCCATAGTTATAACCTGCGTCTGTAGACCATAATCCACTAGGGTCTGGATCACCACTGTCCAAACTCCAGCCTAACAGGTAAATATCCCAATCCTGATTATCTTTTTCTAGCGCTTCTGCATAAACAGGGAATTCCATTGGCTGGCGAAGATCAACTTTGATGCCTACATCTTGAAGCATTTCTTGAATGATTGGTGCAGAACGTTCACGAAGCTTGTTTCCTGTTGGATAGTTCATTGTTAATACCCATTCATTTCCTTGTGGATCTTCACGGAAACCGTCATTGTTCGTATCAACATATCCTTCTTTGTCCAACATTTCTTTTGCTTTTTTAGGATCAAATTTATATTGGTTTGGTTTTTCGTCATCATAAGCCGGGAATTGTGTAGCAATTGGTGCATTGATAACATTGCCTTGGCCGTAGAGCAATCCATCAATTAAGCCTTGACGGTTAACTGCATAGGCGATTGCCTGACGTACATTTTTGTTGGAAAGCTTTTCGTTTGGCACCCAATTTTCAGGTTTGATTGCACCGGATGCAGCATCTTCAGGTGTACGGTGGTTCACCATAAAGCCCATGATCTGGTATCCAAAGTCAGGCTGTTCAATGATTTCAAGGTTTTCCATTGCATCTACAGTTTCATAGTCGGCAGCCTGGAATCCATTTGGCTCAGCAACAAAGTCAACTTCGCCATTTTCCAGCATTCCAAGAATGACAGCCTGGTCTACAATACGCCATACAATTTTATCAAGGTATGGTGCACCCTGCCAGTAATCTTCATTTCGTTCAAGAACGTATTGCTCCCCATCCACCATTTCAGTGAATTTGAACGGACCAGTACCAATAACTTTGCCAGCCTCCAATGTTCCTTCATGTTTAGGAATGTCAGCTATAGGAACATCTTTAAAAATGTGTTCAGGAATAATATCGAAAGATGCATCTTTAAGGGCTGTTACGTTCGGTGCGGCAAACTTGAATGTAACAGTGTGATCATCAACTGCGACAACACCCGGGAATTCAGTGGACGCGCCAGTAGAGAATTCTTCATAGCCTAGCAAACGGACCGCAAAGTCTTGGCGTACACCGCCTGCTTCAGCATATCCAGGGGTGGATAGGGTTTTATAAGTAAATACCACATCATCGGCAGTGAATGGCTCACCATCATGCCATTTTGCATTTTCTCGCAATTTAAACGTTACTTCAGTCTGATCATCATTAAACTCCCAAGACTCAGCAAGATTCTCAATAAACTCTAAATCTTTATTCTGGGTAAGTAATCCTTCATGTGTGAAATCAAGAATATTTGCTTCATAAGCTGATGTATAGTAAATAGGGTTAAATACTCCCTCTGGCGGAGTATCCATTGCACCGGTTAACGTACCGCCTTTTTGCGGCTCACCGCTTGCTTCCTCACCTTTACCATCGTCTGAAGCAGGCTTGTCTCCACCGCCATTACACGCAGCAAGCAATCCTAATACTAGAACGAACACAAGCATTTGTAACCAACGTTTCTTCTCTTTCAAAATATTCACCCCTTTTAAATTTTCGGTTTTACATGGTGGAACATCAATCTCTCCGTTCAGCACCACCTCCTTACAGAACAGTTGATTTGGATTATTTGTCGTACAAATGGCACGCAACCAAATGATCGTTGCCAACATTAATTAATTCCGGACGATCAACTGCACAGCGTTCGTGGGCATGTGGACAACGAGTCCGAAATGTACAGCCTGATGGAGGATTTGACGGACTTGGCAAATCCCCTTTCAAAATAATTTTCTCCCTGCGCTTGCGGACGTCGATAGTCGGTACAGACGATAGCAATGCCTGAGTATAAGGATGAAGCGGAGTTTCATAAAGATCTTTCTTGGGAGATATTTCAGCAATACGTCCCAGATACATAACCGCTACCCGGTCACTGATATGTTTAACGACACTCAAATCATGGGCAATAAACAAATATGTTAGATCAAACTCATCCTGAAGATCGGCCATTAAGTTAAGAACCTGGGCTTGAATCGACACGTCAAGTGCTGAAACCGGTTCATCACCAATGATGAACTTTGGATTAAGGGTAAGTGCCCTGGCAATACTGATCCGCTGGCGCTGGCCTCCAGAAAACTCATGGGGGTATTTATGCCTTGCATCGGGGCGAAGCCCTACTTTTTCAAGCAAGCTGCTTGCTATTTCTTTACGCTCGCTTTTGCTTTTGTTTGTTTGAACGAGCAAAGGTTCCTCAATCAGCTCACCGACACTCATTTTCGGATTTAGTGAAGCAAATGGATCCTGGAAAATCATTTGCATATCCCGGCGGTAAGGGCGCATCTTCCGGTTCCCCAATGTGGTTATATCATCATTATTAAAAATGATTTGCCCTTCGGTCGGATCGAGCAAACGCAGAAGCACCCGGCCAAGAGTCGACTTTCCCGAACCCGATTCACCTACAACTCCAAGCGTTTCGCCTCTTCGAATATCAAGCGACACATCATCAACCGCTTTTACGTGGCCGACTGTTTGTCTTATAATCCCCCCCTTGATCGGGAAGTACTTCTTGATGTTTTTAGCCTGCATGATCAAGTCATGCTTTGTCTCTGTTTTTATCTCTTTTTCTGTAACTGACACGTATAAAGCCCCCTTCTATTCATATAGATAGCAACGCACGTTGTGGCCCGGTTCTGTTGCATAAAGGTCCGGGTTGGCCTGCCGGCATTTGTCCATCACATGCGGACAGCGGTCGGAAAAGCGGCAGCCAACAGGAAAGTTATATGCAGGTGGAACTGTGCCTTTAATGGATCCCAGTCTGTCAACGTCTTTATCCAGGGCTGGCAAGCTTTCAAGCAATCCGCTTGTATAAGGGTGCTTTGGCTCCTCAAATAGCCTTTCAACAGTCGTTTCTTCGACGATTTGCCCGCCATACATCACCATCACCCGGTCTGCATATTCTGCGACCACACCGAGGTCATGCGTAATCAACAAGACTGCCATATTAAACTTCTTCTTCATCTCGTCCAAAAGATCGAGAATCTGGGCTTGAATTGTTACATCAAGTGCAGTTGTCGGCTCGTCCGCAATTAATAATTTTGGATCACACGAAATTGCGATCGCGATCATCGCCCTCTGCCTCATTCCGCCGGACAGCTGGTGCGGATATTCCTTCATCGTTTCTTCCGCTCTTGGAAAGCCAACAATCCTTAAAAGTTCTACCCCTCTTTGATACGCTTGTTTTTTTGTCAATTTTTTATGTCTTACCAATGTTTCGACAATTTGGTTGCCAATTGTAAATACCGGGTTTAACGCAGTCATCGGCTCCTGGAAAATCATCCCGATTTCACTGCCGCGCACTGTTGACATTTCTTTATCGGACAGGCTGACAAGGTCTTTGCCGCCAAATAAGATTTTTCCTTCTTTGATTTTTCCTGGTTTGTTGACCAGCTTCATGATCGACAGCGATGTAATACTTTTTCCGCTGCCTGATTCTCCAACGAGGGCTACTGTCTCGCCGGGATTTATTGAAAAGTCAACACCGTCGACCGCCTTGGCTATCAACTTTTTGTCCAAATCAAAATATGTCTTTAACCCCTCAACATTTAATAATGCATTTTGAGCCATTTATGTCTGTCACCTCAACTTCAATTCTCTTTATCTAAAGTTCTACTAATCACTTAGTTATTACTTTATGAATGTCAGTATACCGTTAAGAAGTAATTTTTTCAATATAAAGAAAACTAAAAAATAAGATAATGTTCCTAAGATCATAAAAAAACAGTTAATTACCCTATATTTCGACATATTAAACTGGTGCAATTTACATGAAAAAGATTATGTAATGTTCGGATTTAAATGTAAAAACAAAACTTTATAAACGATTTTTACAAGTAAAAGCATAAACGCTTTAAAGTGATAATGTAAGCTGTCGCAACATATTAATCTTGTTAGCATTCTATTAATTTGTTTTATTAGGAAATTTTTAAGCAAAAGCTAAAACCGAACTTTTTACATATACACGAACCTTTAAAAGTAGCGAATTATGTTGTAAAAGGGATCGTCTTCCATCCATTTTTAAAGAAAGCATTTTCATTTTTCCACGTCGGAAATACACAGTTTAACTATATTAAAATTATTTTTTGCGATAACTCTTTATTCTTGACCCCTATTGTTCGTAAAGCAGGCGATCACAACTCCATTTTCTTGCGTATTGTCTGCAACACGCTTGAATTTATGCTCTTTTATGAGTAGTATATAGTTCTATGGAAATATATAAGGGATACCTTTAAAATAAGAGATAACTTACATAAAAAGAAAGGCTGATACTGTTTGGAACAAAACTCGTCAAACTTTATTCGGACCATTATTCAAGAGGATTTGGAAACAGGGAAACGCGACAAAGTTGTCACCCGTTTTCCGCCGGAGCCGAACGGTTACCTTCACATTGGCCACGCGAAGTCGATCGTCATTAATTTTGGCCTCGCCGATGATTTTAACGGGAAAACCAATTTGCGTTTTGATGACACCAACCCATTAAAAGAAGACCAGGAATATGTTGACTCAATTAAGGAAGATGTCAAATGGCTTGGCTATGAATGGGATGAACTGCGCTTTGCCTCAGACTATTTCGAAGAAATGTACAACCGGGCTGTCCTGTTAATTAACAAGGGAAAAGCATATGTGGATGACTTAACGCCCGATGAAATCCGTCAATACCGCGGCACATTAACAGAGCCTGGAAAAGAGAGTCCTTATCGAAATCGTTCGATTGAAGAGAACTTGGATTTATTCGAAAGAATGCGCAACGGCGAGTTTGAAAACGGTAAAAAGGTGCTGCGCGCAAAAATTGATATGTCTTCACCGAACGTTAATTTGCGCGATCCCGTCATATACCGGGTTTCCCATGCGACACACCACAACACTGGTGACAAATGGTGTATCTATCCGATGTACGGGTTTGCCCACCCGCTTGAGGATGCTATTGAAGGCGTCACGCATTCTCTTTGTACAACCGAATTTGAGGATCAACGCCCGCTTTATAATTGGGTCGTTGAAGAGTGCGAAATGGAAAACAAGCCACAGCAAATTGAATTCGGCCGGCTAAACCTGACAAACACGGTGATGAGCAAACGAAAGCTAAAGCAGCTCGTTGAGGAAGAATTTGTCGACGGCTGGGATGATCCAAGAATGCCGACGCTCTCCGGCTTAAGACGAAGAGGCTATACCCCGGAAGCGATTCGCGAGTTTATTCAAGCAACAGGTGTTTCAAAAGGGTTTGGAATAGTTGATTCTGCGATGCTTGAACATTTTATTAGAGAAGATTTAAAACTGAAAGCGCCAAGAACGATGGGAATTTTACGGCCTTTAAAAGTCGTCATTACCAATTATCCTGAGGGCCAGGTCGAAATGCTTGATGCCGAAATCAATCCGGAGAATCCGGACATGGGAATGCGCCAAATCCCTTTTTCACGAGAAATCTATATCGAGCAGGATGACTTCATGGAAAATCCTCCGAAAAAGTATTTCCGTCTTTTCCCCGGCAATGAAGTACGCTTAAAGCATGCCTACTTCATCAAATGTGAGGAAGTTATCAAGGACGAGAACGGCGAAGTGATTGAGCTGCGCTGCACGTACGATCCCGAAACAAAAAGCGGGACAGGCTTTACCGGCCGAAAAGTGAAAGGAACGCTGCACTGGGTTGACGCAACTCAAGCCATTCCCGCGGAGTTCCGGCTGTATGAGCCATTGATTCTCGATGCGGATACAAACGAAAATGAAGATGTTGATAGCATGGAAGAGAAAACGTTCCTTGATTATGTGAACGATAATTCCTTGCAGATCGTGCAGGGCTTTATCGAACCAAACATGAAAGATGTCAAGCCGCATGATAAATTCCAATTTTTCAGGCACGGGTACTTTAATGTCGATCCAAAGCTTGCAACAGAGGCAAAAGCAGTTTTCAACTTGATCGTATCGTTGAAAAGTTCGTTTAAACTATGATCACTGGGTGAAGGTGACAATTTCTCCTAACTCTCACAACACCGTCGTACTGTTCGCTATACGGTGGTTTGATATGCATAAACGAATCGATTGATATCTTTTGTAGAGTAGAAAACAGGAATTAGATATTGTCTTCTTGTCCTCGGGTTTCAGGGTGTTCC
>NZ_PGVC01000035.1:0-62259 GCF_002860225.1 Bacillus sp. V33-4 | reverse complement strand
GCTACGCCATTATCTGGATGAGAAGGGAAATAATTCTCCTACAAACATTTTACTCATACTGAATAGAAATGGGATGTCATGGTGGCCATAAAAATCACAATTCCCATCACAGTGACAGAAATCATCGTCGACCATATGGAAGAGGTGGACACGGCATGGGAGGAAGCTGGCTTTGGGTTCTGGCAGGTGTGGCTGTTGTAGTTTATTTCCTAGTTAGATAAAGCTTAAGTATAAGAAGGCTGGTTTGATAAATACCAACCTTCTTACTTTTCTACAGCTATGCCTCAAATATAATTTAATTTGCACAATTAAATAAAGCTACAGGATTTTCTTATCTGATTTTCAGTTTTCTTTAAGTGTATTCTCATGATAATCAAATAGGATAACAATTGACATACCCCATCTATAGTCGGGGAGGAACAAAACATGGCAAAGATATCGGAACGACTCAAAATCGCCCAAAATATCACGGAATTGATAGGCCGTACCCCATTAATTCGATTGAATAAGATCAGCAACCTAACAGGTGTCGAAGTTCTCGGCAAACTGGAATATTTTAATCCGCTTGGCAGCGTAAAGGACCGAATCGGAATTGCCATGATTGATGCTGCGGAAAAACAAGGCTTGATTACTAAAGACAATCATTATCGAACCAACCAGCGGAAATACCGGCATCGCGCTCGCTTTCGTTTGTGCCGCGAAAGGATACCGATGCAAGCTTGTCATGCCTGAAACAATGAGCATAGAGCGCCGAAACTTGCTCAAAGCCTTGGGTGCGGAATTGGTATTAACTGAAGGGGCCAACGGCATGAAAGGAGCTATCGAAACAGCGGAACAATTGGTAAATCAGACTCTCGGAGCATTTATGCCGCAACAATTTAAAAATGGGGCGAATCCGGAGATACACCGAACCACGACTGCTGAGGAAATATGGGAGGATACTAACGGTGAAGTGGATATCCTGATCAGCGGGATTGGAACCGGGGGAACTATTACCGGAATTTCCGAAGTATTGAAAGCTAGAAAACCTTCCTTCTATTCCATTGCGGTCGAACCCGCATCTTCGCCGGTTTTATCGGAAGGGAAGCCAGGAACGCACAAAATACAGGGTATTGGAGCGGGATTTATACCAGTTGTTCTCAATACACGTGTTTATGATGAAGTGATTCAGGTTCCAAATGAAGATGCTTTTGGCGCATCACGATTGATTGCTAGAGAAGAAGGAATACTGGTCGGCATCTCGTCAGGAGCCGCGCTTCATGCCGCCGCCGTGGCTGCATGTCGTCCAGAATTGAAGGGAAAAACAATGGTTGTTATCTTGCCGGATACCGGGGAAAGATACCTGTCTACTGCACTGTTTCAGGAAGAATAAATAAATTTGACAACTAATTATTTAGATATAGCAAGATTATAGTGGAGAATCCCTTAAACTAAATATCCCGATCGCATCTTTTGGTGCGATTTTTTTGATCGATTTTTATTTATATTCTACTTAGGCTAGATTCAGTTCTTCTTATGTTATTGACTTACTATTAAATTGTAAATATTTACACCATATGAACACCAGCCATTGGCTGTCGTTGCCTCATTTTAAGCATCACCAAAACTGTTTACGGGGGGTGATCCAGATTCTATAAGCAGAGACTTGATGCTCTTTACCGGATAAATTTAAGTCTTTTAATTTAATTGTTTTTAAAGGAGGAGAATATTATGCATGGTGTGGAACAAAACGCCTATGGCTTATGGCTTGCTGTCATATTCAATGTAGTTATCTTTGGTTTATTTACCTACTCTGCATTTAAACCTGCAACAAAAAGGGACTGGAGGACTTTCGGGGCGTTTACAGCATTTATTGTGGCTTTGTTTAGTGAAATGTTCGGTTTTCCGCTAACGATTT
Organism: Bacillus sp. V33-4; assembly: GCF_002860225.1. Classification (NCBI taxonomy): domain Bacteria; kingdom Bacillati; phylum Bacillota; class Bacilli; order Caryophanales; family Bacillaceae; genus Bacillus; species Bacillus sp. V33-4. Next base: position 60,362 of record NZ_PGVC01000035.1, on the reverse strand, counting down.
ATATTCTAACTTCGATTTTTGGCAGAAACTACCCTGTATTCGACCCATTCTCTCATTCGAATGGACATTTATGGGTAGCACTAGCCGGAGGCTCACCGATTCTGTTTAATATTCTACATCCATTGAGCAATATCCTCATTTTCGCGGGGCTCATCATTATCACTATTGGTTGGAGAGGGATACATTCCGGAAACGGTGATTTGATAAAAAATGGTATTTATCGGTTTGTACGCCATCCACAATATAGCGGTTTTATGTTAACAATCATCGGATTTCTTGTCCAGTGGCCAACAATCATCACATTAATCATGGCTCCAATTTTAATGATTATGTATACAAGACTGGCAATGAAAGAAGAAAAGGCCATGATCGACACCTTCGGAAACGAATACATGGAGTATATGAAGAAAGTACCCAGGTTTTTCCCCAAGCTGCTAAACGCAACTGGAAAGAGACATAAGGAAAACAACGGTCAATTCAATCTTTAAAGATCCTGATTTTTTGTTTGTGCGGTAAATCTATCAAAAAGAAAAGGGAGAATATATATGAGTGAAATGATCAATAACCGTGAACAACTGCATAAGGATAAATCGGAACGGCATGAGATTTTGAAAGAAATCATTAAAGCCTTGCATCATGGAGCAAGTGTCGAAGAAGTTAAAGCTCAATTTGAAGAAGCTGTCGGGAATATCACTGTTGCGGAAATTTCGCAAATGGAGCAATCCTTAATGGAGGAAGAAGGTATTCCCGTAGAAGAAGTCCAGCGTTTGTGTTCTGTGCATACGGCGATTTTCAAAGGGTCGATTGATGAAATTCATCGTCCGGATCATCCTGAATTCCAGCCGGGCCACCCTGTCCATACATTTAAGCTTGAAAATAAAGAAATTGATTTGCTTGTCAATTTTAAAATTAAGCTACACCTCGAACGTTTTGAACGAGAAGACAACGATAAACATGTCTTTAAATTAATCGAAGACTTAAATCTCTTGTTGGATATTGATAAACATTACAGCAGGAAAGAGAATTTGCTTTTCCCTTATCTAGAAAAGTACGGTATTTATGGTCCAACCCAGGTAATGTGGGGAATAGATGACTGTATTCGCGAAGCTATTAAAGACGCCAAACAAAAATTGATCAAATATCAAGGAGATAGATTAGCTGTTGTTGACGTTATAAATTACGTGATGCGTGAAGTAAAGGAGATGATTTTTAAGGAGGAAAATATTTTATTCCCGATGGCACTGGAAACATTAGCAGAAGATGAATGGATCAAAATTGCTTATGAAAGCGATGAAATCGGATATTGCTTAACAGCTCCGGCGGGCAAGTGGCAACCAGAAAGGAAAGCTTTGCCAGAAGTAGAATTATCGGAAGGGTTTGTCCGATTAGAAACAGGATTTCTATCGCTAAAGCAATTAGATTTGATGTTGAACCATTTACCGGTAGACATTACCTTTATCGATAAAGATGATGTAGTACGCTATTTCTCTCACGGGAAGGAACGTATTTTTGCCCGGACAAAAGCGGTCATCGGCAGAACAGTCCAAAACTGTCATCCCCCTAAAAGTGTCCATATTGTAGAACAGCTTTTAGAAGATTTCAAAGCAGGAAATAAAGACAGTGAAGATTTCTGGATAAAGCTCCATGACAAATACGTATATATCCGTTATTTCGCGGTCCGGGATGAGAATGGAGAATATACTGGCACCATTGAATTCACACAAAACATTAGACCGATTCAAGAAATTGAAGGAGAAAAACGAATTCTTTCATAAATGGAGAGGTGGAGATCAGCATGAATGAACAGATTAGCGGATAAAAAACTTTAAGGAAAGTAGTCCCCTGAGCTTCTTAACAGGGGACTTTTAACTAACAATTAGCAAACTGAATGGCCCTGATGGTGAACATTCACAGTTAATACTGGCTGTTAGTTTTGCTCCATCAACTGATGGTTGTTGTGGTTTAAATTTGCCGGAGTCCACTCTTTATCAAGCTGGTTGCCGAAAATTAGGTAAGCAGTAAGAAAGAGGAAAGTTAAGATCGGTTTAAGAAGCCATTTTTTATCAAGATTATGCGGTTCTTTTCCTAAAGGTTTTTGCAAGATTTGAAACAATAGCAAGCAACTAACTGACAGAGTAAGAAAAATATTTATCATAAATATTGATTGATTTTGAGTAATCATTTCTCCCAGCATAGCACCCATCATCCCGCCCATTAATCCCGACATAAACCCTTCGAGTAAAGGCAGAACCCCGAGAGCAAAACCTGAAGCCGCCCCAGCAAGAATGCCAGTAAGAATGGAGAGGATAGTAGAAAAGTAAAGATTCCCTTGAAAAAGTGAACCAAATAAAACTCCTCCTGTTAATCCGACATTCATTCCTGTCGTCATTGATATCGCCATTCCTGCCATACCTCTTATTCTGCTTTTAAAGTGAAAGGCCATGATGACTGTTGAAATTGTCACCAAAGAAAGCGTGGCCAGGACAAAGTAATAAAACCAGCTCATATGATTGACGCCCCCTTATACTTGCTATATGATATGCCCTTTTGTGACAAGCCATACCAGATATTTAGAAAAGTAAAAAAGAAGAGGCTGGCTGATATTAACGGTTTAATAGATCAAAGGATTCTTATCTTCTTCTAAGATTGTTCTCAGTCACCATTAAGGTTTCTTTCCTACGATATGATGTAGTGTGATATATCGGAATGCAAAATCGGGGTAAAGTGAAAAGAAATCGTTTAGCCCAGGTAGTGTGATTAATAATTATTCCACTTGAAAAGCTAAATTAACAGGTTGGAGATGTAGCTCATGCAAAAAGGGACAATTAAGACGTTTACATTAGGAATGATTTTTACTGCAATCATCATTGCAGCGATTATTCCTATTGGCTTGAATATTGCTGACGGTGTTGGAAGTGAAGACAAAGAAAGTGGTACCCGGATGGAGATTTCTATGGCTGGGTTCAATCCTTCGATCATTCGTGCGAAGCTAGGAGAGGAAATCACGCTTCAATTAGTGAATCCGGATAATTCTGCTCACTCAGACGGTGGCGGATGGCATCAGTTTGCCAGCGACGAATTAAATTTCGATTATAAACTTGCGCCCGAAACATCGAAGACCGTTACATTGAAGTTTGATAAAGCCGGCGAATATGAATTTTATTGTGATATATGCTGTGGAGGTCGGGAAAACCCTTCGATGCAAGGAAAAATAATTGTTACCTGACTTGAGGAGTAAATCATGAAATTACCTTTATACTCTACTGTGATTGGTTTGTTTACTTTTTTTATGTTGTTTTTTATTTCTTTTGTGTTTAAACAGAGTGCCTTAACTACAAGTGTGGAAGCAACATCGAGTATCATGATCCTGATAGGATTAATGTTTTTGGCGGGAATATTGGATGGATTTAATCCTTGCGCCTTCAGTACTCTATTGCTATGGTCAGGCTTTTTATTAAATCGTTTTGGCCAGGAAGTGGGAAGTAGCCTTGATATTGAAAAGCAACAGAAAAATATTTTAAGCTATGCATTCTTTTATGCGCTTGGAATTTTTCTAATATATTTTCTGCTTGGAATTGGCATACTGGAGTTATTCCGGTTAAAATCAATACAAACAACTTTATTGGTGCAAATCGCCGGACTTGTCGTCGTTGTTCTTGGAGTTTTGATGATTCGCGATTCGTTTTTCTCCCATGCAAAAGCGCTCATTAAAATGCCGGCTATTTTACATCCACTCTATAAGAAATACAGTGAACCAGCCACTAAGTTTGGCAGCTTTCTGAGTGGAATTGTGATCGGTCTCTGCAGCGTTCCATGCGGAGGAGCTGTCTATATGGCGATATTATTAATCATTCAATCGAAACCATTTGTGGTGAAGTACCCGCTTTTATTCGTTTATAATATCGGCTTTATATTGCCCGTCGTCATTTTAGCGTTAGTACTCGCCAATAAAAAACTTTTACAGACGTTAAGCCGTGACTTTATTTTATTGAGAAGTAAACTAAAAGTAATCATTGGCGTCATTACAATTTTACTTGGGTTTTCTTCAATTATTTTGGCATAGGACCCGAGCAATATCGGTCTAAAACATCACATGTGAACGAGGAGTGCTATTTTGAAATCTAATATAAATGAAAAAATCAAAAAGCGCTATAACCGGATATCGGGAATTTATGAAATAATGGATCGGATGATCAAAGAACAATGGAGACAGGATTTGTTGTCACAAGTCTCGGGAAAAGTGCTTGAGGCAGGGATAGGAATTGGGGCAAACCTGGCCTATTATCCTGCAGATATTATTTCTCTGACAGGCGTTGACTTTAGTAAGGGTATGCTCAAACATGCTGATGCCAAGCTGGAAAATGCGGATTTTAATTATCCTGTTAAATTAACTGAAGCGGACATTCAGGAGTTACCTTTTCCTGACAATACCTTTGATTCGATCGTGTCGACCTGTGTGTTTTGTTCGGTTCCTGATCCTGTCCAGGGCCTTAAAGAGTTAAGAAGAGTGTGCAAACCAAACGGGCACGTTTATATGCTCGAGCATATGAGAAGTAAAAATATTGTGGCAGGACTTGCAATGGATTTGTTGAATCCTATAACAGTAAGATTATGGGGAGCCAACATAAATCGGGAAACGCTGGACAATATTAAACTTGCCGGATTGAAAATGGAAGAGAATGAACAATTGATGGGGACGATTGTCAGGAAGCTGGTATTAACTCCTTACAAGAAATAAAGGTAACACATGAAAGGGTTATTATGATCCTTGCTTGTAAAGGTAGACGAATCGCGATTGGAACCGGTACAGATATTGCCATTTAAACAACGCATGTTATTCTTGTTAAAAGCAACCCTGAAGATCGGTGAGCCTGATCCATTAATCAAGAGTAACCGATCGGAAAATGATCCAGAATTTATGGTGGGCAGCAGGTTACAATATGATTGCTATCCCACTTGCTGCAGGTGTTCTTTACAACTTCGGAATTGTATTGAGTCCTGCTGTTGGAGCCGTTTTAATGTCGTTGAGCACTGTGATTGTCGCGATAAATGCCAAGTTGTTAAAAATATAATCTAAAGGAAAACAAAAATCTACAAAACCTAATCCTTACCATATTAATAAGGATTAGGTTTTTTGGGGTAAGCTCATTAATACGCAATCTATTAGATTTCCTTAAATAATATTATCAGTGTCGCTTGGCTTATTACTGTTGTCTACAATCGACCTGAGTAGTTACAATAGATTAATAATTTCTTTTAGACCACTTAGGCAGTTTTAGCTGTTAATAACTAAGGAGTAGGTTTTCCAGCCTCCATCCAAATTTTTCACTTTATATCCATTGGATACTAAAATTCTTGATGCCAGGTAACCTCTTAGACCGACTTGGCATGAGACATAAATAGTTTCTTCTTTCGGAAGTTCATGTATACGAGTACGAATTTCTCCAAGAGGAATATTTATTGAACCTTTTATATAACCCCATTCTCTTTCAATCGGTTCACGAACGTCAATTAACAAGCCGCCATTATCAACGATTTGATCAATTTCATTCCATTGAACTGTTTCAATACCGTCTACTAGTATATTGTTGGCAACGTAGCCTGCCATATTAACAGGGTCTTTAGCAGATGAAAATGGTGGTGCATAGGCGAGTTCAAGTTCAGCAAGGTCCAATACAGTTAATCCACCTTTAATGGCGGTTGCAATTACATCAATCCGTTTGTCGACACCGTCCTTTCCTACAGCTTGGGCTCCGTAAATTTTCCCGGAATTTTGATCGAATATCAGCTTTAAGGCTATTGGAAAAGCTCCAGGATAATAACCGGCATGGGAACCAGGATGAATATGAACCACTTTGAAATCAATCCCTAATCGTTTTAACACCTTTTCATTATTTCCTGTCGCAGCAACTGTTAAATCAAAAACTTTTGCAATAGAAGTTCCTAATGTACCGCGGTATTTTTCCTTCTTTCCATAGATGTTATTAGCAACAATTCTCCCCTGTTTATTGGCAGGTCCGGCGAGCGGGATCATCGCAGGAATTCCACTTATATAATCGGTTACTTCAATGGCATCACCAATTGCATAAATATTTGCGTCATTCGTTTGAAGATATTCATTAACTTTGATTCCACCGCGTTCACCAATCGTAAGACCTGCACCCGCTGCGAGTGTATTTTCTGGTTTAACACCGATTGACAAAATAATGAGCTCTGTGTTGATCTTTTTTCCGCTCGATAAAATTACAGTTCTTCCCTGATTTTCAAACGACTGAACACCATCTTCCAAAATCAAATTTACTCCTTTTTCGATAAGATGGTTTTGGACAATCGTGGCCATTTCATAATCCAGCGGTGCCATCACCTGGTTTGCCATTTCAACAAGTGTCACATGCACACCACGGTCAACCAGATTCTCTGCCATCTCCAGCCCTATGAATCCACCGCCTACAACGACTGCTTCTGTTGGATTCTCATGGTCGATATAGGCCTTGATTTTATCAGTATCCGGGATATTACGAAGGGTAAAAACATTATCTGCATCATTAAGTCCAGTAATGGGAGGAACAATTGGTTTTGCCCCGGGCGATAGGATTAACACATCATAACTCTCTTCAAATGTTTCATTTGTTTTTAGATTTTTTACCAATACCGTTTTCTCATTACGATTAATTTTCGTAACTTCACTTAAATTTCGAATATCTAAATTGAATTTTTTACTCATTCCTTCAACAGTTTGAACCAAAAGCTCTTCTCTGTTTTTTATGGTCTCGCCAATGTAGTAGGGCAACCCGCAGTTTGCAAAAGAAATATGTTCTCCTCTTTCAAATAGAATAATTGTTGAATTTTCGTCTAATCTGCGCATTCTTGCTGCGGCTGAAGCGCCTCCAGCAACTCCACCAACAATTAAGATTTTTTTACTCATATATATTACGCTCCTTAAAACAATTTTATACGGATACCCGTATACCTCAGATTAGAAAATGATGATACAGACTTTGGATTAACTTGCAAATATAAGATGTTCATACCATAAAGTAGGTTTTCACATGCTCTTAATGACTTGAGATTTCAATTCAATGTAGGATACTTCTTTAAAAATAAGTGAATGATACTGTTGGACACTTCATCTAAAGTATGTTTACAATTATAATAATTTAGAAAATGATTATTAAATTTTCGGGAAATTTATAGTGGCAAGGAGTCAAAAGATATGGAGCAATTTTTTCTGGAGAATGGACTTAAATCTACTGCGATCTCATTAAATAAGGCAATCTATGCTTTAGTAATTGATATGAAATAAAAATGAGAGGAGAATAATATGTTTGATTATACTGTTGAAACCAATAAAAGTATCGATGACGCCATTAAAAGTTTAGAGGAAAATTTAAAAGAAGAAAAATTTGGCATTCTATGGATGTTTGATATTAAAGAAAAGCTCGAAGAAAAAGGGCTTGAGTTCCAAAAAGAGTTTAAAGTATTAGAAGTATGTAATCCACATGAAGCACAAAAAGTATTAAATGAAAATGGGATGGCGGGATACTTTTTGCCCTGTAAGCTAGTTGTTTATGAAGATAAGCATCAAACTAAAATAGGGATGCCAAAACCAACAGCACTTATAAGCATGCTGAATGATGATAAACTGAAACAACTTGCAAAAGACATTGAAAATCGATTGATTAGCTGTATCGATAAAAGTATATAAGGTGTAAAGGCGGATGTATGTTTGTAATTCATACATCCGCCTTCTCTATTTAAATTGGAAGTTTGTCATTGACAATATACCCTAACGGGTATAAAATTAAATCTTGTAAAACTATTTTCTCAACTTTGTAACGAGGAGGTTCTGATGACATTTCTTGTTTTAATTATATTGGGTGTTATGATTGTAAATATTTATAAAAGGTATATACCAGTATCCGGAGTGCGCAATATTTATTGGTTTAATCATGATTTGGAAATTATTAATATTGTTGATTTAAGGGATTATAATGTAGCTTATAAGAACCCTATCCTGGGATCAATCAATATTCCGGTCGCTTATTTGAAAAGACATTACACGGAAATCCAAAATAGCAGCATCCATGTAGTTGCGTCAGACCAACTTGAAAAAAATATGGGCATCCGGTTTTTGCGCAGAAAAGGTATTCGGGTTGTTGGATATACTGTTACAGATAATTGCAAAATAAACTTAAAGGAAATACAATTACCATAAAAACTGCGTATCAGGAAGGTGGGGGAAAATGGATTACAATGAACAAATGAAAAATAGAGTAAAACGTATTGAAGGGCAGTTAAGAGGGATTTTAAGAATGATGGAAGAAAATAATGATTGCAAGGATGTTATTACTCAGCTATCGGCAGCTAGAACTGCAATTGATCGAACAATAGGTGTAGTCGTTAGTTCAAATCTAGTTGAGTGTGTACGAAATGCAAATGAAGAGGGAGATAAAAATACAGAAGAATTAGTAAAAGAGGCAGTAAACCTACTCGTCAAGAGTCGATAAACAATAAAAAGGGTTGACACCCTTTTTTATTTTTAATATCATTATACCCATAGGGGTAATGGTAAAAATAAAAATTTACCCTCATAAAACAACAGGGAGGATTAACATGGCAGAAAAGAAAAAAACAACGATTGTATTATTCAGCGGGGATTATGATAAAGCAATGGCAGCTTATATTATTGCAAACGGTGCTGCTGCATATGATCACGAAGTAACGATATTTCATACCTTTTGGGGTTTAAACGCTCTGAGAAAAGATGAACCCAACACAGTTAAGAAAAACTTTATGGAAAAGATGTTTGCGAAAATGATGCCTAGAGGTGCCGATAAAATGGGACTTTCTAAGATGAATTTTGCTGGAATAGGTCCGAAAATGATTAAAGACGTTATCAAAAAACACAATGCGATGCCGCTTCCGCAGCTAATTGAAATGGCACAAGAACAAGATGTTAAGCTTGTTGCCTGTACGATGACGATGGATCTTTTAGGCCTGAAGCAAGAAGAGCTATTGGATAGTATTGAGTATGCAGGTGTGGCAGCTTATTTAGCGGATGCTGAAGAAGGCAATGTAAATCTGTTTATCTAACCGCAGGGGTACGCACTCCTGCATAAAAAAGGAGGAAGTAACTTGGAGTTTATTAATATATTGCTTTTATCATTAGTTATTCTCTTTATCATACAACGGTTTGTACCTGCAAAAGGTGTTAGACAAATAACAACAGCTGATTTAAAAAGCGAAATGCAAGACAAGAATAAGCAGTTCGTTGATGTCCGAACACCTGAAGAGTTCAAGGGGAATCATATCCCAGGATTTAAAAATATCCCTCTACATCAACTTTCACAAAAAACGGAGGGGCTTTCCAAAGATAAAGAAGTAGTAGTTATTTGCCAAAGTGGAATGAGGAGCCAAAAGGCAAGTAAGATCTTAAAAAAATCAGGATTCACAAGAGTGACCAATGTTAAAGGCGGCGTAAGTGCTTGGAGATAAGGAGTGAACAACATGAAACAATTAACTGTAAAAGAAGTAGAAAATTTATTAAAAGAGGGCAATTCTTTGAACTTAATTGATGTCCGTGAAGTGGATGAGGTGAAATCAGGGAAAATTCCTGGAGCGATTAATATTCCACTTGGTTTATTGGAATTTCGCATCCATGAATTAGACAAAACAAAAGAATATATTTTGGTTTGCCGTTCAGGGGCGAGAAGCGGCCGTGCTTCACAGTTCCTTGAAAGTTATGGATATAATGTGATTAATATGACAGGCGGAATGCTTGCCTGGGAAGGCAATATAGAGTGATTTTTTAATTAAGTATATACCCACCATGGTAAAAAACAGGAGGTTATTATGGAATCATTAAAAACAAACCTTGTTTTAGATGCAAAAGGGTTAGCATGCCCGATGCCAATTGTTAAAACAAAGAAGGCTATGAATGAACTGGAGGCAGGCCAAGTATTAGAAGTTCAAGCAACTGATAAAGGTTCAAAAGCTGACATTAAAGCATGGGCTCAAAGTTCAGGACATCAATATATTGGTACAGTTGAAGAAGGAGAAGTTTTAAAGCATTATTTAAGAAAAGCATCTGGTGAAGAAACCATCGAACGAAAACATCCAAATGTGGCCAATAATGAAGAACTTGAAAAGAAGCTGCAAGCAAATGAAAACATTGTTGTTCTTGATGTACGGGAATCAGCCGAATATGCCTTTAATCATATCCCAAATGCAATATCTATTCCTTTGGGTGAATTGGAAGACCGTCTTGATGAATTAAACAAAGAGGATGAAATCTATGTTGTATGCCGTACAGGAAACCGCAGCGATTTTGCCGCACAAAAGTTAGCAGAAAAAGGATTTAATAAAGTGATTAATGTAGTACCGGGAATGAGCGGTTGGACTGGACAATCTACCAGTATAAATGGCTAAGAGGAGGCTTTTGCAGAAATGAATTCAATAACAGTTTATACAACAACAAGATGTCCATATTGTGTAATGTTAAAGAACTTTTTATCAGACCAAAACGTTCCATTTAAAGAAGTGAATGTTGAAACAAATCCTAAAATCATGCTGCAACTTGTCAAAACCACTGGACAAATGGGAGTACCACAGACTGAGGTAAACGGAAAATGGATCGTAGGTTTTGATCCAAATAACATAATGATGACTTTGAAAAACGAGGAGGAATAATGATGAATAAAAAAGTAGCAATTATTGCAAGTAATGGCGGATTATTTGATGCATATAAGGTGTTTAATATCGCGACAGCAGCTGCTGCAACCGACCAGGAAGTAGCCATTTTCTTCACATTTGAAGGGTTGAACTTAATTCATAAAGAAGCGCACAAACAACTTCCGATGCCTGAAGGAAAAGAACACTTTGCAGAAGGTTTTGCAAAAACAAATGTCCCGGCTATTCCTGAAATGGTCGCAATGGCGCAAGAAATGGGCGTCACATTCATCGGTTGTCAGATGACAATGGATGTTATGGGATTGGAGAAAGACTCTTTTGTTGATGGAATTGAAGTAGGTGGGGCTGTAACCTTTTTGGAGTTTGCTAAAGATGCCGATGTAACACTGACATTTTAAATAGCCATATTTTTTTATAATAAATTATACCACAGGGGGTAAAGAAGATGCCTGTTAATGAAATGACATCGAAGGAATTAACAAAAAAAGTATTTAATAAAGAAGAATTATTTATTTTTGATGTACGTAATGAAACTGAATTTGAAGATTGGAAAATTGAAGGAGAAAACTTTACCCATTTAAATATTCCATATTTTGAATTGCTTGATGGTGTAGAAGGAATTATCGAAAAAATTCCGACTGATAAAGAAATTTTGGTCGTATGTGCCAAGGAAGGTTCATCCATTTTAATAGCTGATATGCTTTCTGAAAAAGGTTTAACAGTTTCTTACCTAAAAGGTGGAATGAAAGCTTGGAGCGAACATTTGGAACCTGTTAAAGTGGGAGATTTAAAAGATGGAGGCGAAATCTATCAGTTTGTGCGCATCGGTAAAGGATGCCTATCTTATATGGTTGTTTCAAACGGTGAGGCTGCAATTATCGATTCTACACGTATGACCGACATCTATCTACAATTTGCGGAAAGCATGGATGTAAATATAACACATGTATTTGATACACACCTTCATGCAGATCACATTTCCGGGGGACGGCAGATTGCTGAAAAAACAAACGCAACTTACTGGCTGCCACCGAAGGATGCAACAGAAGTAACGTTTGATTACCAGCCATTGGAAGGTGGTAATGATGTGACAGTTGGGAACACAACCATTAATATTCATGCTTTGTATTCTCCAGGTCACACGATTGGATCAACGTCTTTTGTAGTTGATGAAAAATTCTTGCTTTCTGGGGATATCCTTTTCATCGACTCGATTGGAAGACCAGACCTTGCTGGTTTGGCAGAAGATTGGGTGGGCGATCTAAGAGAAACACTTTATAAACGCTACAAAGAATTATCCGAAGAACTAATTGTTCTTCCAGCCCATTTTATGATCATTGATGAATTGAATGAAGATGGTAGTGTTTCTGAAAAGCTGGGTACGTTGTTTGCACAAAATCATGGGCTAAACATTGAAGATGAAAATGAATTTAGGAAATTAGTAACAGAAAATTTACCGCCACAGCCAAATGCATATCAAGAAATTCGCGAAACTAATATGGGGAAAATAAACCTTGAAGAAGAAAAACAGCGTGAAATGGAAATCGGGCCAAATCGCTGTGCGGTTCGATAAATCAAAATAATAGGAGGATTTTAATTGTGAAAGTAACAAAAGTATTGGATGCAAAAGGATTAGCATGTCCAATGCCGATTGTCAAAACAAAAAAAGCAATGAATGAGCTTGAGGTTGGTCAAATTTTGGAAATTCATGCAACGGACAAAGGTGCCAAAAATGACCTCACTGCTTGGGCAAAATCGGGTGGACATGAACTTATAAAACACGAAGAAGACAATGACGTCTTTAAGTTTTGGCTTAAAAAAGGGTAAAATAAGAGGGAACCATTCAGGTTCCCTTTTCTTAAAGGGAGGAAAGACGATGGAATTTTCATTCATTATCACCATCTTCTTAATTGGATTTATAGGTTCTTATGTTTCAGGAATGGTAGGAATTGGCGGTTCGATTATCAAATATCCGATGCTTCTTTATATTCCGCCATTATTTGGCTTAGCAGCATTTAGTGCCCACGAAGTTTCCGGAATAAGCGCAGTTCAAGTGTTTTTTGCGACGATAGGCGGAGTTTGGGCATATCGAAAAGGCGGATATTTAAATAAAACATTAATCGGTTACATGGGTGTTAGTATTTTAATGGGCAGTTTTGCAGGTGGATTTGGTTCAAAGATAATGACAGAGGGTGGAATCAATTTAGTTTATGGCATTTTGGCTTTAATTGCAGCTGTCATGATGTTTATCCCTAAAAAAGGCATTGACGATATTCCTCTTGATCAGGTGAAATTTAATAAATGGCTTGCTGCATCACTTTCACTAATCGTAGGTATTGGAGCTGGTATTGTAGGAGCAGCAGGTGCGTTTTTATTAGTGCCTATTATGCTGGTCGTTTTAAAGATTCCAACGAGAATGACGATTGCATCCTCTTTAGCGATTACCTTTATTTCCTCAATAGGTGCAACGGTTGGGAAGATTACAACAGGACAAGTGGAATTCCTGCCAGCATTAATTATGGTAGTGGCGAGCTTAATCGCTTCACCGCTTGGGGCTGTGGCCGGGAAAAAGGTAAATACAAAAGTATTACAAGTTATTTTAGCTTTATTAATTTTAGGGACAGCGATTAAGATTTGGATGGATATATTATAAGTTTCGGGTAAGTGTGAATGTAAGGGTGTAGCTTATAGATCTAGAAAGAAGGGTGTCAATTTGGCTGGCAAGCGATTAATCTATTTTGCATCATTAAGTTCAAATGTCCCCTTTGTATTAAAGGAAGCTCTACAAATGGCAGATCAACAAAATGAAGTGACCATTTTTTTCGATCTTGATGGTGCTCGAGTTTGAGATCAAAGATATCTAAAAAAAAGGGATTTTCTCTATCCAGCTGACCAGGTACCCATTAAATGGGTTTTAAATGAAGCCGTTTCTGCAGACCTTTTTGTCCACTTTTAAATTTTATAAGGAAACAAGGTGATTAATGTGAAAAATCAAGCTTCAAAAAACTGTGGAAATAGAACTTGAGGAATCAGTAAGACAGAACCCAAAATGAAAAAAGTTCCGCCAATATGACCCGGGGTTCTGGTTTGGCTCCTGGTAGGAGTCATAATATTGATTCTAAAAATATTATGAAACAGATTTTAATGGTTACTTTAGCAGTTAGAAATATTTTTAATAACACATTTAATCATTGACCAATCAGAAAGTGGATTGGTTCTTTTTTATTTGGTTTCATCACTTTTCTTTAGGCTTTTCTGTTTAAGAACTTTATGAAAATAGGGGGAAGGCAGTGTGGAATTCAAGTTCGAAAGCTGGAATAAACATTAGAGGAAAGAAACGTTAAAGCAAACAACAATAAAAATATACAGACTTGTAAAGGCCTACTCTAATCAAAAATGGGTAAAATAAAGCAAATTGCTTTAAGGAGGCATATTATGAGGAAGGAAATCACGATCATTCAACAAAATGATACCCATGGCAGCTTAGAGTTACATAACGAGCTATTTTGGAGTTCGGACGGTCCAGTATAAAAAAAAGTCGGGGGATTTTCAAGGATCAGCCAATATATAAATGAAGTAAAAAGCCAAATGTATTGTTTTTTGATGGCGGCGATTTATTTCACGGGACTCTACCCTTAGTTACAACGCAAGGAACTTCGCTGCTTCCAGCTTTACAAAAGATGAACGTGGATGGCTTTGTGCCGGGGAACTGGGATTTCGCTTACGGGAAAGAACAACTGAAATCCCTCGTTGATAGCCTCCCTTTTCCAACCCTATTATCTAACGTTTTAGATGAAAACACAGCCCAGCCCTTTTTATATCCCTATATAATCAAAGAACTTCAGGGAGTCAAAGTTGGAATCATTGGAATGACGTATCCTTTTGTAGACCAAACCATGCCCGACACTTTTTCAAAAGGGCTTTCGTTTTCGATTGGTGTGAAGGAGACAGAGCGGATTGTAGAAACGATCCGAGGAGATGTTGATCTGGTCATAATATTAAGTCATATGGGGCTGCCGCTTGACGTAAAATTAGCCTCTTTAGTAAAGGGTATTCATGTGATCTTATCCGGGCATAGCCATGACAGGGTGATTCAGCCGATTTTTCAGGACGAAACACTGATCGTACAGGCTGGATCCAGCTCCTCTTTTATAGGGAGGCTGGATATAACGGTAGACAATAAAAAATTGCTAATTACAACTATGAACTCATTCCCGTTTTAGAACATTTTAAAGAAGATAAGGAAATGACGGATATCATCAGTACCATTATTGAACCCTATCAAAAGTAAAGCCGAGATTGTCGGCAGGACAAATTCAATTCTCCATCGAATGACATTAAACGAAGCTCCTATGGATCGTTTGATTACAGATTCGTATTTGCATTCCTACGATTGTGATCTTACCTTTTCACATGGCTGGAGGTACGGTACACCGATTGCTCCCGGTCCAATCAGCATGGATGATTTGCATAGTATCATTCCAACTAATCCTGAGATGTTTACGTTGGAAATGGACGGACATCGTTTATTAAAAGCAATCGAAAAAAACTTGGAACAGGTGTTTTCAGCAGATCCATTCAAGCAAAAGGGCGGGTACATTCTGCGTTCATCCGGTTTGTTTATGACGCTAAAACCCTACAATCCAGAAGGGAATCGAATTCAAAGCTTACAAATAGGGTGGCCAGGAAGTGGAATTAACCAAAACGTATAAAATCGTCGGGGGAGGCCGGCAGCTTTTCAAAGAGTCCGAAGACGCTAAATCCTATAAAGGGGTACATGCGATCGACATTATTAAGTCCTATTTGAATGGTAAAAAAATGGTTAGTTTTGAAAGCGAACAGCAAATCATAAGTGTTTAAAATAAAAGACGTGGCTGTCATGTCTCGGCCTGATGAGAGACCCCCCATTTCAAATTTTCGATTTGAAATGGGGGGTTCTGTTTTCTCCTGCTCAAATAGTTGGGAAATGCTGCATGTCATTTGTTTCTGTTTAACCCTATCTCTGCCTTGTTTTGTCACTTTTTAGATGCGAAAAGTTCACACAATAGAAACAGACATAGATATAGGGGTATGGGTATAATAACGGTGTAAGAAAAATACTTAGTTATCTGGGAGGAAATTGCTATGGAACAGCAGGTACCATCTTTAGCGATTATTTTATTATCTGAAAATCTTGAAAAGCTGCATGCTGGTTCATTAGTAGGATCTGTTGCTTCTATGTCAGGAATGACAGTAAATGTATTCGTGACGATGAACGCACTGAAGGCTTTTAAAAAGGAAAACTTTGAAAACGAAAACTTTGTAACTGGCACAATCGGAAAAGAAATGCTTGCGAAGAAGATTCCTTTGTTTAACGAATTGCTGAAGGGAGGCAAGGAAAACGGTGTTCTCCATATTTATGGATGCGCGCTTGCAATGGATATTATGGGCTGGGAAAAAGAAGATATGGTTGATATCTTTGATGATGTTATCGGTGTAACGAAGTTTTTGGGAATGGCGCAGGGAGCACAAGTTATCACTATGTGATTCGCGGATGAGGGAAAAAAGAATAGGGCCGATGATTCTTTTTTTCCACTCGTGCAAAATTTATTTAACTAACGTGGAGGTAAGATCATGAGTGAAGCGGTCGTAACTAAATCAATTGATGCAAGAGGAGCATATTGCCCCGGTCCGTTAATGGAACTTGTAAAAGGAATTAAAAAAGGAGCCATTGGCGATGTCATCGAAGTTATTTCTACTGATAAAGGATCAGCCAAAGACATTCCTGAATGGGTAAACAAAATGGGCCACGAAATCGTATACAGAAAAAATGATGGAGATGAATTCAGAATTGCGGTCAGAAAAGCAAAATGAAATCTTACCATGAAGACCGAAATAAAGAGGTGTAATCAATGAAGAACAGAATCGTCGTGCTTGGCGGCGGAAGTGCAGGAACAATGGTTGCGAACAAGCTTGCAAGGCAGCTTGGCGAGCGAGTGAAAAACGGTGAAGCTGAAGTTGTGCTTATTTCAAATACTGAAAGGCATATTTACCAGCCGGGATACTTGTTTATCGCTTTTAACGAAAAGCCTTCTGAACACTTTATCCGCAAGCAAGAAACCCTTGTACACAGGCATGTAAACTTGGTATTTGACGATATTATTAAAATCGTGCCGGAAAAGAAAATGGTAGCATCTGCAAAAATCCAATACCCATATGATTATCTGGTTATTGCAACGGGATCACATCTGGATTTCGACAGTGTCCCGGGGCTGAAAGAAGGAGCACATAATTTCTATAGTCTTGAAGGTGCGGAGCGTTTGCGTGATGATCTTGCTGCCATGGAAAAAGGACGGATTATGATTACCGTTGATGTTCCGCACAAATGTCCGGCTGCGCCGCTTGAGCTTGCCTTGATGCTGGATGATTATTTCCGCAAGCATGGAAAACGCAAAGACATTGAGATTAAGTACACGTATCCCATCGGAAGAATTCACTCACTTGCTCCGGTCGCTGAATGGGCACTGCCGGAGTTTGAAAAGCGAGACATCAAATACGAAACCTTCTTTAACCTCGAAGAAGTTGACCCTAAGCGCAAAGTCGCGATTACGATGGACGGCGAGGAACATGAGTATGATATGCTCATTGCCATTCCTGCTCATACAGGTGCAAAAGCAGTTATCGATTCAGGAATCGGTGATGAATCAGGATTTATTCCTACAGGCCGCTCTAATTTGAAAATGATAGGACGGGATGATATCTATGTTATTGGAGATGCGACCAACCTGCCTGTAAGCAAAGCAGGATCGACTGCTCATTATCAGTCAGAATCGCTTGTGGCGAATATTATCAGCCGTCTAAATGGTCTCCCGGAAACTGCCGTATATAACGGCAAGGTTGCCTGTTTCCTTGAAAACAGCCTGGATGATGCAAGCATGATCACTTTTGATTACAATCACCCTCCAAAGCCCGCAGCGACTTCCGACCTGTTTCACTGGTTTAAAGCTGTTTATAATGAGCTTTACTGGTTAAATGCTAAAGGAATTTTATAGAAGGGGTGGGTACAATGGCTTTGGAAACACCTCAATCACAAATAATTGAACAAGACCAGCTTAGAAGCTTCACTGATGCAGTTTTAAAGGGGATTACCGCTGAAATGGTGTCTTCGATGGCCGAAAAAGGCGTTAAAGTGGTTGAAATGGCCGATGATATTCTCCAACCCGAAACGATCTCTCTTTTAAAGATCCTTCCGGAAGTGAGTGCAAGCCTGGAACGAACTTTAATGGAAGTCAAACGTCTTGAAGAATCCGGTGTGTTAAAGTCTTTGATGCAGCTGGCAGATTTAGCCGCAAGCATGAAACAAGGCATGACAGGGTCTATGGTAACGGATATGGCTGAAAAAGCCGTCAGCGGCGTAGAAATCGCGGACTCATTAATCCAGCTTGGAGCGCTTGACTTAGTCGAAGGCATGCTTAAAGCATTCGATGAAGCTAAAAAGGACAGAGCTGGAAAAGCTCCGCTAACTTCCATGCAGCTTATGAAGGCTATGACAAGCAAGGAAACACGAGAAGGTATGAGCTTACTGGTTTCATTTCTAAAATTTTTGCCAAATGAATTAGCCAAATAGAAGATATAAAAAGAGAGCAACATGCCAGGATACTCTTAAGGGGTACCCTGTTTTTTTGCCTGCTTTTTATGGTTTGCAGCCTTTTTGCCAAAAAAATCTCAGAATGGCGGTAAATCGCCTGCCTGTTTAGTTTAGGATTATAAAAGATAGATATAATCCTCCATCTTTTCTTCACTTTTGTAAGTTATGATAAAATCAGCCGCATCTTCTATTTGCTTGTAACTGGGTTTGCAGCTGTATAAGATGGTTATAACAACGTCATGCTGAATACTTGTTTTCACAAACTTTTGTGAAGCTTTAAGGAGCAATGGATGAAAGTGTTGACTAAATTTAAAAGCATTTCCTTCAAGCTCGGGTTATTATTTAGTGGGATTTTTATTTCCCTGTTTCTGGTTCTTGCGTTCCTTTTATACGGAGTTTTTACTAATTTTTTTGTTGATTACATCAAACAGGATTTAATGGCAAGGGGAAATAACCATGCGAGAATTTTGGAGGATCAATTTAACAAGACAACTCTAAATCATGTAATTGAAATGGAAAGAGGTGTTCGAACAAGAGTATTAATAACTGATACCGAGCAAAAAATTCTTGCTTCATCGATTGTCCCTGACCAGGAAATGAAGCAGCATATTCTTGATTGGGAGAATAGCAAGGCGGGACGTATTTTAGAAAGTGATTGGCAGCAGCACAAATATATTATTTCTGTATCGCCAATTGAAAAAAATGCAGGTTATGTGTTTATGTACTATCCCTCATACATTCTAAGGGAGATTGTCTTGGTATTGAATGTTTTAATCGCTGTCGCAAGTATTGGAATCGTGCTATTGGCTTTTGGACTCATAGGAATTCTGTCTCGCAAGCTGACGAAACCCCTGCTCACAATGAAAGAGGCAACCAATGAAATGGCATCGGGAAAATATAAGCAAAAAATAGCGATTAAAGGTAACGATGAAATCGCCCAGCTGGGAAATTCCATTCAGAAACTGGGAGAACAGCTGCAGTATTATGAAGATAGCAGGAACGATTTTCTGGCAGCTGTGTCTCATGAGATTCGCACTCCATTAACCTATATTAAAGGATACAGCGATATTCTTAATAAGGGAATCATAAAAAGCAGCGCAGAACAGGCGGAATACTTGAAGATTATTAATAAAGAGGCAAAGCGGATATCTTTTCTGGTGAATGATTTGTTCGAGATGAGCAAGCTTCAGGTGGGGAAATTTGAATTAAATAAAGAGTGGGCCAACATTAATACCATTATTGAGAAAGTTATCTCTAATCTTAAGCCTGAGGCCATAAAAAAAGACCTGGTGTTAAATGAGAGCATTCAAACGGACTTGCCTGCTGTCCAGGTAGACACACAAAGAATGGAACAAGTACTTTATAACCTGATAGAAAATGGAATTAAGTATACCTATCATGGCGGGATTACTGTCCGGTCTTATGTAAAAAAAGAGTTTATTGCAATTGAAATAAAAGATAC
Organism: Bacillus sp. V33-4; assembly: GCF_002860225.1. Classification (NCBI taxonomy): domain Bacteria; kingdom Bacillati; phylum Bacillota; class Bacilli; order Caryophanales; family Bacillaceae; genus Bacillus; species Bacillus sp. V33-4. The sequence goes on along the minus strand of NZ_PGVC01000035.1, from coordinate 40,584 downwards.
CGGTATTGGAATTCCTCAAGAAGATTTAGCGAAAATCTGGGAACGGTTCTATCGTGTTGACCAATCCCGGACGAGAAAAACCGGGGGAACCGGTCTTGGGTTATATGTTGTCAAGCAGATCATTGAATCGCATGGCGGGGATATTACCGTTAAAAGTACTGAAAACGAAGGTTCTGTTTTCACGATTTTTTTTAAAAAGTGATGCTATTTCACGATTAATCAAATCAACTTAGGAGAAGAAAAATGAAGAAGATATTAATTGTCGATGATGAATTTGAAATGAGACAGCTGTTGCGCCTGTATTTACAGCAAGAAAACTATCAAGTGGAGGAAGCGGAAAACGGCAGCGAAGCATATCGGAAAATTGAAAATAATGATTATGATTTAATGATTCTTGACGTCATGATGCCTTTGATGGATGGCTGGGAGACGATCGGACAAGTGAGAAAAATATCGGACATACCTATCATCATGTTAACAGCAAAAGGGTCGGTCCAGGATAAAGTCACCGGCTTGTCCACAGGGGCTGATGATTACCTGGTAAAACCCTTTGAAGAAGCAGAATTGATGGTAAGGGTTCAAGCTTTGCTCCGCAGGGCGCAACATGACGATAAAGAAGATGAAGTGCTGAAATATGAAGGAATCATTTTGAACCTTACTGCTCGTGATGTAATGTATCAGGAAAAAAAAATTAATCTCACCCAAACGGAGTTCGATCTGCTCGAAGCTCTCATCAAGCATAGAGGGAAGGTTTTATCTAGAGAGCAGCTTGTGGAGCTGATCTGGGGCATTGAATTTATGGGAGATGACCGAACGGTTGACTCTCATATTAAGAATCTCAGGGAAAAATTAAAAGCATCAGGAATTGATAAGTTACTCGTCAAAACGGTCTGGGGAATCGGATATAAAGTAGAATAAAGGTGAGAATATGAAACGATTATTGCCAATGATGTTTTTAACAATCTTAATTTTGCTGGGAGTTTCATTATTAATCTTTGTATTACGAATGGTCTGGTTTCCTCCCGGGTCCATGGGAATGATGATGGGAAGAACAATGATGTTCCAGCACATGTTTTTCTGGTTTGGACAAATGTTTTGGATTTTCCTGATTATTATCGGTGTAATTATGTTCATTTGGCTGATAATTAATAAAAAAAACAAGAATTGAAACACATTTAATGAAAAGCTGATAGAGGCCAGCAGTGTCTCTATCAGCTTTTTTATTATTTTTATATCTCTACATATTTTCTTCATGATTGCACTTTATATTTTAATTATAGAAACAAATATTGATTGACACGAAAGGAGGATTGAAAAAAATGATGGGACCAGGATATGGTTTTGGAGGATATGGCATGGGAGGTGGATCATCGATGATGTTATTGGGGTTTGTGGTCATTGGCATACTGATTTATATGTTGATGAAGAAACAAAATACTGGTAATGGAAGTTACCATCTTCCACAAAAAGCTGCAAATTCAGAAGCAATCGAAATTGCCAAGTCCAGACTTGCGAGTGGTGAAATTTCAGTAGAAGAGTTTGAACAAATCAAAAAAAACCTTTTATAAAACAATGAAATGGGAATTAAAAAAACTAAAAGATGAGGAGAATTTATTATGAAAAAGACATTGGTTACAGGCGTATTAGCAGCAGCGCTCATTGCAACAGGAGGAACAGGGATGTACATTGCCTCAGCAAAAGAAAATCCCGTAAATCCACTTAATTTCATAAAACAGCAGGGAGTTGACGTGAATCAAATGACTGAGATGATGGAAACTGGTAACTTTGAGGACATGCAAAAATTTATGGATGACCAAAATGTTAACTTTGGCCAGATGAAGCCGTACATGAAGGAAATGCACCCGGATTTAAGCGACCAGGAATTGGAGGAATTTTATAAAGGCATGCATGGCATAGGAGGCGCTGCCAACAGTAAGAATTTTCAAGGAATGATGGGAAATCTTTAAGGCATCATTGAGGAAAAATAGGCCGGTTTCCCGGCCTATTTTTAAAATAAAACTAATCTATAAAGTGGGAGGGAAAAATAATGTTTTTACTGCTCATTTTAGTAATTGGTGTTTACTTATACCATACAGGAGAACTTCAGAGGATACTCAGCAAGTTTCAAGCAAAAGAAAGCATTAATATTAGCGACGCTAGACGAGTGATTGATTTCAGGTATGCAGCCGGTAATATTTCTATAGAAGAGTACAGCAAAATTAAAAATCTTTTATAGGTTATCGCAAGTGTTACTTTGTTAAATTACCGTTATAGCCGAGGAATTTGGTATGATAGACATGAGAAACATCCTTCCTTGGTGGATTTGGTATTGGTAGCTTAATTTTACCAAAGGATAGGGTGTTTTTCTTTTCTTTTATCTCACAAATCTCAGCCATATCACGGATTTAAAGTACTTTTTAAGGTGCGAAAGTTGAGTTATTAATCTAAGTCCTCATCAACATAATAATCGGGAGTATCCGTTTGGATATATGTTAATTGACCTCCCGGGTAAATTCCTTTATTCGTTATTATGTAATCGTCATGGTTATGCATTGGATAAAATTGTGGGAAAAATTGATCGTTTATATCGGTTAATGATTGTTGACAAATTTTAAGGTGATTTATTAATTCAGGTGAGCTGCATTTAACAGGTTCAGTAGGAATATTAAAGATAGAATTACCATCAATTTTATGCAATTTTTTTAATTGGGAGCAGAAAGAGTGAAAACCATCTTGCCTTAAAATCATATATTTTAAATATTCAAGTCGCTTATCATTTGAGGTTAGAAGTAAGTCATATGTTTCACCAGAACCTATACTCACAGTAAAACCTTTATTTTTGAGCGCACCATGAGAGGAATCGTCCAGCTGAAGGAGAGTAGCGAGATGGATAAAAGGATCTATGTGACTATCTTTTCCTATGATTGTAAAATGCCAACCGTGAATGTGCCATGGAACAACTTGATACCCCATATTAATCATCCTGAGTAAAAATTGTTGCCCGGTTTTTATATGCACATATGATTCGTAATTAATTCTAGTTAAATCAGAATCAAATTCAATGTTAGTATCCGTTAATGGATGAGGAAGCAAAGTATCTGGAAATGCACGGCCGTTAATTAACCAAAAGTCTGGTTTGAAGTTGACTGCATTGAAGAATGAGCCTTTATGGACACTTTCATGCCACACAGAATCAATGTCTGATAATAACATAACATATTCTTTATCAAAGTAGGTTTGAATGTCATTATAAGCAAAATTTCTGTTTGTCGCTGTCTTAGGAATATGGGCTTGTGGCTTCCCGTTGTAAAACCATTCTTTATTTTCACTTTGTTCGATACCTGCTAAGGTCAGGCTTTTTCAGATGGATAAATGATTAACGCCCCATACATTCCCATTTGAATATGTTCGGATGCTTCAACATGGCAATGATACATAAGCGTTCCCGGATTTTCCGGTTGAAAAAAATATGTCATTGCTGGAGGCTCGGTCGTTAGGTCAATCCAAACCGGAACACCGAAAGAAGTTTCTGGAAACCCATCCAATTGTGAAGGCACATGAGCCCCGTGCATATGGATGGTATGATAGTCCATCAAATCCGGACGTTCTTTCATTCCTAAATTTATGAGAGTAATGTAGACGCGATCATCAACTTCTCCAACAATAAGGGGAGAAGGAATTGTACTCGTACCCTTCATTTCAAGTAATTTCCCCCAGTTTTTGCGGTAGTCCAATCAAGTACTGGATTAATTATTTTTTCATCAACTTTAAAAAGTCCACCGACGAATCCAAAAGCATAGATCCGCTGCTTTGTTTCCTGAGAAGGGCAAATGGTTTTACTGACAGGCAGATCAATAAAACCATCGGTTGCTAATAAAACATAATGCCTTACTGACACTAGGAGAACTCCCCTCTATAAATAAAAATAAGCCTACCAATATAGGCTTTTGATTATTTTATGTAAGATTTACTTCATGGTTCGTCGTACCTTTGTATGGATTGTGTATATCTCAAGGTTAATTGGCTTTAAGGCATCACTGAAAAAATAGGCCGGTTTTCTGGCCTATTTTTAAAATAAACTAATCTATACGCATTCATAACCTATAATAAAAAGCTGCTGAGACAACAGCAGCTTTTTATGTTGAGATTTTCAACATTCGGTGATTAGTTTTCCCGTGCAATATTTCCTCTACTTGCTTTCCTCCAGTACACGGATTAGCGTGTTTTCAATATCCATGGCGATCTCCTTAAGTTCATCATTATTCAACATGCTTACGAGAGATGTCGGTTTTGGCAATCCTATTTTCGTTTTCCCCTGGCTTTCATATACCGTAATTTTGCACGGCAGGAAATAGCCAACAAGCTCATTTATGTTTAGAACACGCCCTGCTTCATGGGGGTTACAAACTTCAAGAACCCAGTATGGCTTTGTATAACTGTCAACGCCTTTTTCTTGAAGCTTCTCCGGGATATCCAGTTGCCAGAGGATTCCGAATTTATTCTCCTTTAAGTTTTGTTCTAGTGACGCAATTGTTTCCTCAACGCTCTTATTAGTTGTAACTGTATAGTGGAAATCCAATTTTAACATCTCCTTTTTTTATCATTCCAATTGTTGAGATTATCGGCTTTTTACTAAAAGATTGACAGCATCCTCCACTATGACTGAAGAGTCGGTACCTGCATCACCTCCTTGCTGCATACATTCCAGTAGATTAAGGGCAACTATATAAGCCAGAGCTTTATCCGCTGCACTTCTTATCGATGACAATTGGTTGACAACATCCCTGCAATCTTTTTCTGCTTCCATCAGCCCAAGGACTCCCCTAGCTTGTCCTTCAATCCTTCTTAACCGATTTTTGATATCATTCGCGTAATGCACACCTCTTCCTCCTTACCGAAACATAGGCGAGTATCTAAAAATAACAGTTCTTTTTACTTGAATACTATAAGGGGTATATATGAAGAATTTGTGGAGAAATTCAAATCCCAATAAAAAGCCGTACTCTTCACAAATTCATCGGGTTTCTACATACTTTCTTTACTTTTTCAGGATAAGTTTGTAATTAGAAAGAGCAAAAATAGGAGAAAGGATGAGGTAAATGTTTCTAAAGGTATCTGAAAATGGAGATTCTATTTTAATTAAGCTTCCAGAAGCTTTATTTCTGGAAGGAAAGTGTACAAATTGGAAAAATGGAAAAGGACTGTTTTTATGGATGGCTGATGATGGTGAGCCCTACACTTTTAACTTTGGAGAGGGAGGTCATTTCAGATGTTACGACCTTAACGAAGGGTATAAAGGGCAAACCGGAAAAACAACGGCGAATTTGATCGCCTAGAAGCTTCTTTAATTATAAAAAACAGCAGGCTATCCGCTGCTGTTTTTTATATTGGCTACAGTTTATAAATATTTTTTTTGAGAAAGGAGCTGAATATAAGAAGGATAGGAGAAGTGAATTTTCCTTTTGGGAATATTAACGAAAAATTTCTCTTGCAGCGATCTTTTAACAGAAAAGGTTCTAATAATTTTAAATCCACTTCATACTTTGTCACATGTTTAGACAAGAAACCAATCCCATAGCCCTTGATTATTGCTTGCTTTATTGCTTCATTCGTATCAAATTCAATTATTCGATTAGGACTGAAATTATGTTCTTTAAAAAAACTGTCGGTGTTTTCTCTTGTATTTGAACCTTGGCGCCTAAGTAAAAATGTTTCATTAGAAAGTTGTTTAAGATATTTTATGTCGTTACTATTATTTTCGTATCCGGATCCCCCTATTAAGATAATCTCGTCATTTAAAAGAGCTTTATAATTAAACTCCGGATAACTCATTGTTTTTGCTACTATGGCGACATCCAAGTCTCCTTTTTTTAGTTTCTCAATTATCGAGTCAGTCTTGTCTATCATTAGGTTTATAATGATATTAGGGTATTTCTGTTGGAATTCAACTACTAAAGAAGGAAGAAGATAATTCCCTATAGTTGTTCCCGAGCCTAGATTGATTTCACCTGCTTCCAGGTTATTCAAGGAGTGCATTGCTTTTTCGGTCTCTTCAACTAATAAGAGGATTTGCTCAGCATATTGAAGCAGTCTTCTCCCGGCATCTGTTAATTCAACCTTCCTGCCTGCCCGATTGAATAGCGGGAGTTTATAGTGGCTTTCTAACACTTCAATTTGCCTTGAAACAGCTGGCTGGCTTAAAGAAATTTTTTCTGCTGCTTTAGAAAAGTTAAGGTAAATTGCTACATAATAAAAAGTTTTTAATTGATGGAATTCCACTTATTACACCTCGATTTTTTTACATGGTATGATGGACGTATTAAACAAAAAGGAGAAAGATATGTATAACTCTCATATCGCTTTGACCTCATATTCTTCAGGTTCTGGCTGAGCATGCAAAATTCGGTCTTCGGACCTTACGCAAGTTTTGCGTAACATTCCCAGTTCAAAAGATAAAAATATTATCGCCGGGATAGGAGAAGACGTATTTGCGTTTGAACATACTAATGGAACGATTGTTCAATCGGTAGATATCATTACACCTGTCGTTGATGATCCTTATCAATTTGGTGCCATTGCAGTTGCTAATGCACTTAGCGATATATATGCAAAAGGCGGAATCCCCAAATATGGTTTAAATATAATCGAGTTCCCCATATCTTCGCTGCCTTTAAGCTATCTTCAAGAGATGATAAAAGGGGGAAGAGACAAAGCATTAGAAGCAGGGGTTTCAATTGTTGGCGGACACACGATCGACGATTCACCGAAATATGGATTCGCCGTTACAGGATTCATACCGGAAGGTGCAAATTTTATTAGTAAATCAGGAGCTATGCCAGGAGACCTTATTTTCTTGACGAAACCACTGGGAATCGGAATTTATACAACTGCCATAGACCAAAAATTGGCCAGTGTTGAGCAAATGGAAGAAGTGGTTAGTTTAATGATGAAGTTAAACCATGATGCCTCCAAAGCATTTCGCAAGGTTCAAATAAATGCCTGTACGGATGTAACTGGATTTGGCTTGGTGGGGCATCTTACGGATGTTGCCGAAAAAAGCAACATTTCAATCGAACTTTACAACGATCAAATTGCCTTCTTGCCAGACGTCTTTCAGTTCATAGAAAATGGTGCAGTGCCTGAGGGAATCTTAAAAAACCATTATTCTTTCCATAAAAATGTAAAGCACTTAACCTCATTGTCACGGGAAGAAGAGTATTTATTGTATGACCCACAAACATCTGGCGGCTTACTCATTTTCGTTTCTCCTGCGGAATCGGAAAATTTATTGCAGGAATTCGAAAAAAATAATGTAACAGCATTCCATATTGGAAAAGTAGTTGAAGCAAGAGATGCCAGGATAGAGACCAAGAATACAATAAAATGAATGGAAAACTAAGCATCGAAATTGATGCTTAGTTTTTTTGATCCTCTAATCATGCAAAAATGTAATAGTAAAGATAATTATAATGCATTTCCTTTATAAAATGAATGTTCATATAATTAAAGTGAGAACAAGATTTTACAATTACAATTTGAGGGGAAATTAAGCATGAAATTCGGAATAATTCTGGAGACAAAAGAGTCTAAGAAAAGAGGAATGCTTTTTTTCTTAAGCAGGAGGGCACAGTGAATAAAGAAATTATACAATATGGGAGGGCGGCCTGAGTGATGCCGCATAAACATGATGATTTAGAAGCTTTAGAAAGTCAATCGGCTTGGTTACAAAGTTACATTGATTCCCCAAAAAAGCAACAAAGATTATATCGACGGACGCTGATGATTGTTGTCATTTCACAAATTTTCGGCGGTGCAGGACTTGCAGCAGGCATAACCGTCGGAGCACTTCTTGCACAAAATATGCTAGGTACAGATAGTTTCACAGGGGTTCCGGCTGCGTTGTTCACTTTGGGTTCTTCTGGAGCAGCTCTGCTTGTAGGGCGGCTCTCCCAACGTTTTGGACGCCGTTCAGGACTCGCGGCAGGATTCTTGGCTGGCAGTATTGGCGCGGTCGGAGTAGTGATCTCAGCATTAACTAATAATATTCTCTCCTTTTTGCTTCACTGCTAATCTATGGTGCCGGAACTGCTACAAATTTACAGGCACGCTATGCAGGTACAGACCTGGCAAATTCCACACAACGGGCAACAGCAATCAGTGTCGCGATGGTATCAACCACATTCGGTGCTGTTGCGGGGCCAAATCTGGTTGATGTAATGGGCCGGTTTGCTACGTCAATCGGAGTCCCTGCTCTGGCCGGTCCGTTCATTCTAGCAGCCGTAGCCTTCCTTCTTGCCGGCTTGGTGCTTCTAGCTTTACTTCGCCCAGACCCTCTGGTCGTTGCCTCAGCAATAGCAAAGGTACAGAAAACGGACGAGAGTAATTTCTTAGACACGCAATCTCTTACACTAGCAATAAACAAAAGAGGGATCGTTGTTGGAGCCACGGTAATGGTCTTAACCCAGATTGTCATGGTTGCAATTATGACTATGACGCCAGTACATATGGGGAATCACGGACATGGTTTGAGTGAAACGGGATTGGTAATTGGTTTCCATATCGGCGCAATGTTCCTTCCATCCCTTGTGACTGGTATCCTCGTTGACAAGGTTGGACGCACTGCAATGGCAATCGCTTCTGGGGCCACCCTGCTTGTTGCTGGTATTCTCACTGCAGTTGCACCTGCCGATTCCACGCTGGTTCTCATTATTGCTCTTGCTCTGCTTGGGCTTGGTTGGAACTTTGGCTTCATTAGCGGAACGGCGCTCATCGTGGATGCAACTAACCCGTCCACTCGTGCAAAGACACAAGGATCTGTTGATGTCTTGATCGCTTTGGCTGGGGCATCTGGGGGAGCGCTTTCCGGGATGGTTGTAGCTCAATCAAGTTACGCAACACTCTCACTTGCCGGGGGCATCCTTTCATTACTGCTTATTCCAGTCGTTATCTGGTCTAGTAACAAATAAGGGCTGGCTGTTACTTTGAAAACGAAGAATAAATTAAAATAGTCTTTAAGAGTTAAGTATCATCATGGTTCTTGGCTCTTTTTTTATGGTGAAAAATAGCTATGCGAAAAAGTAATAAAAGTATGATTATAATGCATTTCCTTTATAAGTTGTACGATCCTATAATGGAATTAAGAAATCAATTCTAGGAGGAAAGTGACATGAAATTTGGGATGATCATCGAGACGAAAGAGCCCGAAAAAAGCTGGAACGCATTTCGGTTTGCAAACGCATCACTGCTCCATGGCCATGAAGTGAAGGTTTTTTTAATGGGAGAAGGCGTTGAGTGTGAAGGAATCGACCATGAAAAATATAACACCGCAAGGGAATTAAACAATTTTATCGAGAATGACGGTATGATTTTAGCATGTGGCACTTGCATACAATCCCGCAAGCTTGAAGAACAGACGGTTTGTCCAATCTCAACGATGAAGGATTGCATCGAAATGGTTGAATGGGCAGACAAGGTTATAACATTCTAAAGGGAGGTAGGAAAAATGAAATTAAAGTTCGTTCCGATCAAGTTCCAGGCTGCACTTGCCGCTGGAGGTGTTGCTTTGATGGCCTTCAACTATCTTCAATTTGCCACCCCCATGGTGAAGGCTTAATTAAAATCTCAGACATTGTCTGGTCTCAATTGAGCTTATTACATTCATCGCTCTACGCGTTGCTTGTGTTTATCATGCTGGCGTCTTCTATCGCCAATTTAATTCTAACGGCTGTATTTCTGATGGGATTGACACAATGGTTGGGAACAAAAAATCAATTCACTGCCTTAATGGATAACCCACTTACAAATATCACAATCTTTGTTCCAATTGCATCATTATCGATGACAGCTAATGTCGTGTGGGGACCATTGGCATTTTATATTCCTGGACTCTCAATACAGACTATGATGTGCCGTCGTTGATTTACTTTGGGGTTCTGTGAACTTCACTGTTCTTTCTTGAATTCAAAGTTGCTAAAAGCTGGTTCACCAAGCCTGTTGAAATTAGCAAATTAAACTTTGTATGGCTGCTTGATGTTTTCGCTTTTGGTTTAGTAAGTTTGACTGGAACAGGCATCGCTTCCATGGCGGAAAACAGTACCATTGTATCCCTTGCATCGGTTTCTTCATTGTTTGTTTTGAGCATTGGGGTCTTCCTGTTTATAGCAAAGTTATCCTTTTTGATTTACATGCAAATAAAAAATGCCCAGTTACCTGATAAACCTATCCTACCAGCTTTTTTCCTAGTGATTCCTATTACTTGTTTGTTAGGATTAAGTTTTTACCGTATAATGACACATTTACAAAATGTCTTTTCTTTTGATATTAGTGTTATTTCATTCTACTTCATTACTGTTTCTTATGTAATCACCATCGGGTGGGGAATATTCACCGTATACTTACTGGTTGATTATTTAAGAAAGGACTTCTATAAGAGTCAGTTTTCACCAACACAGTGGGGAATGGTTTGAGCGTTGGTTGGCTCTCAAGTTTTGGGGGTTTATGTTCAAGGGGTTTATTACCCTGGGACTGTGCTATCGGTCGTGAACTATGCTAGCACAGTTCTTGCAGCAATCCTGTATGTATTGATTTTTGTAAAATTCCATAAAGCAAACAAAGCAGAGATTTCACCTCTGATTGCAAACCAGAAAGTATCAGGTTGATAAGTAATACCAAATATTTTATTTTAAAAAAGGCACCTTAGAAAAAGGGAGTAATCCGCTTCTGAGGTGCCGAATGTGGGTTTCACGTCTTCTATTTTAAATTTGCAGTCAGCTGCTTCATCTTTTCTTCATCCATGGGACCTACGATTTTTTTTGCAATTTTGCCGTTTTTATCGATGATATAACTTGTTGGAATCGAAAACGCTTGATAAGTCATACCGACTGTTCCGTCTTCGTCGAGAAGAATCGGAAATGTCAGGCCATATTCCTTTACAAAGGCGTTAATTGCATCCATTCCTTTATCCACATTGGTTAAGTTAACGGCAAGTATGGTAATGCCTTTATCTTTATTTTTCTCGTAAAAGCTTTGCATATGCGGCATTTCAGCTTTACAAGGGGGACACCAGGTTGCCCAGAAATTTAAAATCACTTTTTGTCCCCGATAGTCGGAAAGTTTCGCCTTTTCGCCAGCAAGTGTTGTTAATTCAAAATCTGGAGCTTCTGACCCTTCTTCAAGTTCTGAAAGCTTTGCACCTGGTATATCCTCTTGTGAAGCTGAGTTTACTGTTTCGGTGGGCTTCTCTGTTTCTCCTTCTGTGAATGAGGGTTTCCAAACATTCACGACTACAATTGCAGCTGCCAAGATGAGGATGGCGATTGACAATAAATTTTTATTCATGATATGATGCCTCCTTTTTTATATTTTGAATCACTGTTAATAAAAGTCCAATCAATAGGATTGGCAGATTCTCAGCAGCTATTAACCCATCAAATAAACTGAGCAACAAGGCCTCCAGTAGGATCAATAAGATAAAAACTTTCGTTGACATTACTCGATTAGATTTGCTGTTTTTAAGATATAAGATATAAAAAACGATGAGTATAAAAAACTGAAAAGCGACTGCTGCAACATTTTTCTCCACGATGTAAAGTGTCATTTCGTACAGCAGGAAGAACATCAAGTAGATAGGGACGTATTCATTGCGAATCATTCCTGGCGTCTTCCTTGAAAGGAAAAGCGTATATACTGCCAGGCTGATAGCCGCGAGGATTTGCCCTTTCATCCCACCATTAAAATAGATGAGTGATAACGGAGTATCGACGAAAAGCTTAAAATTGAATAACGCGTAACTTAATTTGAAAACAGCAATGTAAATAAATAAGCTGTTCCAGTACCAATCACCAATGCTCTTTTTATTCAAAAGCTTATAGACTAATGCGCTTATAACAATAGCTACAATGGCTGCAATCAAATCAGCCGGCAACGTAAATCTCCCAACTGTTATATAACTCACTGCTTTTCTCCTTTACTGAGAGAGGATACATAAGAATTGTTTGGAGTAGGAATATTTATCCAAAAAATATGGTTGTTTCCATCGGTGGAGAGCCCAATCTCCCCTTTGTGGGCCTCGATAATACTTCTGGCAATTGCCAGGCCAAGCCCGGCACCTTCTGCTTTCGTACTTCTTGACTCTTCCAATCGATAGAAGCGTTCAAAAATGAGTTCTTTTTTAGCGAAATCAATAAACAGGCCTGTATGGGTGAAAGTGATTCTGTATTGCCCCGCATCGGAGAAACCGCTTATGGAAAGCTTTTTTCCTAAATCATAATCGATAATGTTTTGGATTAAATTAGAAAATACTTGTTTAAGACCATCCTTATGGCCAATAATGAAAGCTGCTTCAATCCGGATATTCACTTTTTCGAACTGTTCATTTAATTTAAGTTGGAAGGCGGTAATGGACTCATTAAGGATTTCATCTATACTAGTGTAGTCAAAAGGCTTTTCCAAAAAATAAATTTCTTTTCCCCATGAATTTAATTCGGTAAGTAGCTCAACAATTCTCGTAATCCGACGTGACTCTTCCAGCAATGATCCGAATAATTCCCGATTTCCATTAATGATCCCGCCATGCAATGCTTCTAAATACCCGTTAATATTCGTCAGTGGGGTTCTGAGCTCATGGGCGATATCCTTCAACATTTCTTCACGACGTAACTGTATAGAAGATAGAGTATCCGCCATTGCATTGAAATTCTTTCCGAGTTCCCCTAATTCGCCAGATGTTTGAATTTTTATCTCTGGAGGAATTTTTCCTTCTTTTATTTCTTTTGCAGCCATTGACATCGTTTTTATTGGTTTTACAATTCTTTTGACAGAAAAATAGTGAAACAGGCCTGCCACTAAAAATGCGAGAATGCTTACCTTAATTAAAAAGGCATTTAATGTCTCAACAAGGTCAGGGCCGGATACGTTTTCATAATTAACTAAATAGCAGGCATAATCTTTTACGGAAATACCGGCAACGAGAATGACCGTTAAAACAACGAGACTGTTGACAGCGATGAGCCTAGATAAAAGCTGACTGGTAATTTGCTTAATTCGCCGCAAATTTATACCCCATCCCTCTGACTGTCTGAATGTAATCTACTGGCGTTTGTTGTTTGATTTTTTCCCTCAGGTTCTTAATATGGACATCGATTGTCCTTTCAGTTACATTCTTTTCACTTTTTTCATAGATAAAGTCAAGAATTTGTGGCCGCGACAAAATTTGACCGGGATGCTGCATAAACATGTGGAGCAGCTTAAATTCAAAATGGGTCAAATCAAGCTGTTCGCCGTTTACCAATGCTTCACCTTTGACCGGCTTAATGGTTAATCCGTTAAAACTGATTTTTCCGCAGCGGCTCGCTGTTCTGCGCAATACCGCTTCGATCCTGCCCATCAATTCCCCAGGACTGAATGGTTTTACAACATAATCATCGGCCCCGAGTTTGAAGCCCTCAATCCGACTTTTTTCAGAAGCTTTTGCTGTCAGCATAATAATAGGCATTACACTTTTTAAGTCGCTTCTTATCCATCGGCATATTTCCTCGCCGCTTATGCCAGGCAGCATAAGGTCAAGAATGAGTATGCATGGGTCGTACTTTTCAATTTTATCCTTCGCTTCAAGCCCGTTTTTGGCTTCAAGAACCTCATAGCCCTCATTTATTAAATATATTTTGACTAGGTTACGAATTTTAGGGTCATCCTCAACAATTAACACTGATTTCCCAATTAAATCATTACTCATCAAACCTTCGCATCCTTTTTTCTTCTAGAATAAACTATAAACGGAAAGCCAGGCACTAATTTTTTGCATTTGGCCTGATAAGACTAAGAGCCCCAAGCTCACCATAATTAATCCGTTTATAAATGCAAGCTTTGGTAAATATTTATTAATCCACTTCATTGCTTTTATTGAATACGAAATGACGGTTGAAATAATCAGGAAAGGGACTGCCATGCCTAATGAATAGGCAGTTAACAAGTAGATTCCTTGGTATAAAGTATCAGTTGAACTTGCGAGCAGAAGAATCGATGACAAAGCAAGACTTACACATGGTGACCATCCACTGGCAAAGGCCATACCTAAAGTAATTGAATTGAAAATTCCCTTTTCTCCCCTCTTTGAGTAAATTTTCTTTTCCATCATGAGAAATTTTATATTTAATAAACCAGCCATTTGCAAACCAAAGATAATAATTAAAAAACCGGCAACTTGCATAATGACGGTCCGGTAGTTCAAAAATAATTTGCCGAGGAAGCTTGCCGATGCCCCCATAATGATAAAGATCAAACTGAAGCCTACTATGAATCCAAATGAACGTATATATAGTTTTCTCTTATCTACTTCGATTTTCGAATTTTCAAGCTTTCCTCCGGTTAAGTGTGTGATGTATGCCGGCAGAAGCGGGAAAACACATGGAGAAAAAAATGATAAAACACCTGCTGCAAAGGCAAAAAACAAGCCAATATCGTTCAACGGTTATCACTCCTTTCTTATATTATCTGTGTTCTTTGTTAAGGTTTTATTAAGAACGGGGGATAAAATATAATCCACTGTTGATCATATCTACTTAATAGCAAGTAAATGGCTTCAGATAATCAATAAACACGAAAAGCATGAAGAAGTTAACCTTCATGCCTTTCCTTTCCGTATCCCACGTTATGATTAGGCCACTTACTTAACCTGGAATTGTCCCATCATGCCTGCATCTTCATGCTCGAGAATATGGCAATGATACAAAAACACACCGGCTTGGTCGAACGTGGCAATAGCCCGAACCTTTTCCCCTGGATAAACGAGAATGGTGTCTTTCCAGCCAGTCTCGTTAGCAGGCGGCGGCTTTCCGTCACGGTCCAATTGAACAGCGTCGCCTTTTTTGAAATCAGAGAAATCAACAATGATTTCCGCTCTTTCTGCCGAGCTGAGGACAACTTTTGTCATTTCCACCGGTTTTTCAAGCAGCCCGCCATCACTGGCGATTTGGTAAAATTTTTGGTTGTTGCTGAACTGTAATTTAATTTTCAAAAAAGTCCATACCTACTGTTTAAATTTCAAAAAATGATCTTTTTTTCTAAGTAAGTAGCGGTGTTTTTTTCGATATAGTTAAAGTAGTTAAAGTAAAAAAGACGGGAGCCATTTTCTATGAAACTCAAATGGTATTTATTTTTCTTAACTATATTGACGGTATCGATTGTTTTATATAACTATGTTGAAAAAAAAGCAGACTCGCCTATCAAAATTGGAGTATTGATGATAGGAGACAGTCGCCTTGAAAAATTTTCAGGATTGAAAAAAGGGATGACGGACCTAGGATATGATGATAAAGATATAAAATTTCTGTTTAAAAATGCGCATGATCGGAAAGAAAACTTAATCAATGATATCGACAGTCTTTTAAAGAAGAATCCCGATGTAATTGTCACACTTGGCGGTATTGAAACATTGGACCTACAAGCACGGCTGGAAAACAGTAAACAAAATATACCCGTCGTTTTTGCTGGAGTGGCAGCCCCAAAGGAAATAGGACTAATTAAAGACTACAAATCCCCCGGAGGGCAATTCACTGGAATTAATAATTACCATACGAGCATTTCAGGAAAGAGGATGGAAATATTTCATGACCTGGTGCCATCTATTCAGAGATTCCATGTTTTATATGATGAAGAAATTGAAACTAGTCGCTTAAGCCTCGAAAAGACAAGGGAAGCTGCCGGAGAACTTTCGATAATGATTATTCCAGGCAATGTTGGGGAGCCTGATTTTTTTCAAAAAATAGAAACTAACTTAAGAAAAGGTGATGCTATCATAATTCTCCCCGGGTTTCGGATTGAATCATTAACAAATGAAATTGTCCAGTTATCTAAGAAATATGGGCTTCCCGTAATGGGATTATATGAACAAGAGGTTAAAGAGGGATATCTTGCCAGTTACGGGGCAAGTTTTTATGATCAGGGTTATCAATCTGCCCGCTATGTCAGCTTAATTATCCAGGGCAACTCTCCGCGAGATATTCCCGTTGAGTTACCAGATAGTATTCGCTTTCTTGTAAATAGACAGGTTCAGGAAGAGCTGGGGATCAATCTTAATAAAAACCTCTTGTATATAGCCGACTTGATTGATGGGGATGGCAAAGAGGAGAATAGCGAATGAACAGGGCAATTTTAAAGTGGCTGGACTCTCAGTCGATTCGTAATAAGGTTCTTGTTTTCGGCATTTTGATGTCAACGATTCCTTTGCTGTTGATCAGTTACTATTATTACTCTTATGTAAAGGGAGACTTGGAAGAGAGAATTCTGGATAAACAAAAGCTGATGCTTGAAAACCTGTCAAATGAAATTGAGCTGGAATTCAACAAGACATTTCAACGTATCCAGGTATTCTCGACATTAACACATTTGGAGAAAGAAAATAATGCTTTTTATGAGCTTTTGCAGCAGAGCGGTTCAGTAGAAGAAGTGGTGATAACTGACGAAGAAGGGATGGTAGAAAAACGGGTATCCCGAACCAGGCTAAACCTTCCAGGCAAAAATGAAAATTGGTTTACTGATGAAATGTGGTCATCTTTTCTGACAAAAGACAAAATCTATGGTGAAGTAGAGTTTAATCAATTTGGCCAACCGGTCATGAAGCTTGCTGTTTCCTTTAATGAAAATGGCCGAAGAAAAGGTGTCGGGGTGATTGTGCAGCTGCAAAAAATTATTGGACAAATTTCATCATTGCGACAGGATGATTCTTCTTATCTTTATTTAGTGGACCAGAGTGGTAGAGTGATTGCCCATCAGGATTACAGTAAACTGTAGCGAGATCGGGAAGTGGCTGGTTCCGAGGATGTGCTTGGAGTAAAAACCAAAATTGACGAACTCCAATGGACTTTGGTCATGGAACAGCCACATTCAACAGCTTACCAGCCCATTAATGAAATGATGCGAAACACGATTATGGCAGTTGCGATTGTAACGCTAATCGTCAGTCTTATCAGTATATACTCAGGATTAAATTTTACAAAACCGATCGTTATTTTAGAAAAAGCCATGAAAAACTTAAAGTTCGGCTACCAAATAGAACCTGTCCAGATGGCGAGAAACGATGAAATAGGTAAGCTTGCAAAGTCTTTCAACGAAATGGGCCAGGTACTGCAGGAAAAATCGGTACGACTGGCCCAGGAAAAAGAGCGGCTTGATGTGGTTGTTGACGGAATAGGTGCGGGGCTAGCTCTTGTGACAAAAGAATATCAAGTTACCTGGATGAATCCGATCCTTCAGGGCTGGTTAAACGAAGCTCAGCTTAGCCTGCCTTGCTATAGTTTAATTGGCGGTGTGAATGCTCCATGCGAAAATTGCCCTGTTACACGTCCGGAATCGGGTGTCAATATCGATAAATTGATGAATCAAAAAACGGCGAACGGTGAAGAAAAAATTTTCAGGCACCGCGTTTTTCCACTAAACCATGCTATTGAAGAAGAAGGAGAGTTTCTTTTGGTGATCGAGGACATTACAGAACAAAAACAGATGGAAGAAAAAATCATTCAAACAGATAAACTTTCTGCGCTCGGCCTGATGGCTTCTGGCTTTGCACACGAAGTAAATAATCCTCTTGCGACTATACATGCATACGCAGAGGATTTACTTGACCGAATTCACACAAATGATGAACAGTTGGATCAAGAAGAAATAAATTCTTATTTAAATAAAATCAAAGAGAACACGGAGAGATGCAAGAAAATAACTGGGAATATGCTGAATTTTTCTCGGGAATCCAAGTGGTCTTTATCATATGTGGATATAAACGAGACGGTTCAAAACAGCGTTAGTTTGGTTGAATATTCTTTAAAAAAACATCAAATCCAGCTTGATGTAAATGTTGAAAAGGATCTCCCTGAATTATTCGGTGACAGCTTAAAGCTGATGCAGGTGCTGGTAAACCTTATTAACAACGCTGTGGATGCGATGGAAGAAGGGGGTACCATAACATTATTGGCTAAAAAAGAAGGGAATTCCATTCTCCTTAAGGTAGCGGATACTGGGACCGGGATTTCAAGAGAAGTTTTGCCGAAAATTTTCGATCCTTTTTATACAACAAAATCGGTAGGTAAAGGAACGGGACTGGGTTTATCCGTATGCTATGGAATCATCCAACAATTCGGAGGAACCATCCAGATACAAAGTGAACATGGAGCAGGAACAACGGTAGACATTCTTTTACCGTCGGGATTAACAACAGGGGAGAGAGACAAATGGCTGCAGTAAAGCTCTTAGTCGTGGATGATGAAAAGGATTTGCTTGAACTTCTTGTAAAACGTCTGAAGCGGAAAGGATATGATGTAGACAGTGCAGAAAATGCGGAAATGGCTTTGCCGTTATTAAAAGAACGATATTATGATGTAGCCGTATACGATATTCGGCTGCCAATTGTAGACGGGATTACATTATTAAAAGAAACAAAGAAAATACAGCCCGAGATGGAAGTGTTAATGTTGACAGGGCACGGAACGATAGAGACAGCGATTGAAGCAATGAAATTTGGAGCGTTTGATTATTTAACAAAGCCTTATAACCTTTCAGAACTGGAATTAACAATAGCCAAGGCGATGGAGAATAAAATTTTAAAAGAAAAAAATGAAAGCTTCAAGAAGATTATTAAACAACAAAATCAGTTTCATATTATCGGGCAAAGCCCTAAATTTAAGGATGTCCTGGAGCTGACGAAACGGGTTTCAGACAGTGATGTTCCAGTCGTAATTGAAGGAGAGAGCGGAACAGGAAAAGAACTTTTCGCAAAAGCACTGCACTACTGGAGCAGCCGTGCTGATGAACCTTTTGTAGCTGTTAATTCCGGAGCACTGCCTGAACAGCTGCTTGAAAGTGAGCTATTCGGCTATATTAAAGGCGCTTTTACCGGAGCAAACCAGGACAAAAAAGGCTTGGTCGAAGCTGCAAATGGGGGAACACTATTTTTAGATGAATTGGGTGAGATGCCTTTAAGCCTTCAAGTCAAATTGCTCAGATTTCTCGAATCAGGAGAGTTCAGGCGTGTAGGAGATGTAAGAGAGCGCCGCGTGAAGGTCCGGGTTGTTGCAGCAACAAATCGGGACATGAACAAAGAAGTGGCGGACGGTCATTTCAGGGAAGACCTTTATTACCGTTTGAATGTGGTAAAGATCACTGTTCCTCCGCTACGGGAACGAAAAGAAGATATTCCGCTATTAATCAATTACTTTAGTTCACAGGCAAAGCAGCATGAAAAAATATTTTCGGAAGATGCCATGAAGAAATTACAATCCTACAGCTTTCCGGGCAATGTACGGGAGCTGCACCATCTGGTAGAAAGAGGGCTGCTACTGTCAAGAGGAAATATAATAGAAGAGGAAGATCTGCTTCTCTCTCATCAAAGAAAAAATGTATCTGATGAAGAAAATTTGCTTTGTACGCTGGACGAGTTGGAAAAAGTGCATATAGAGAAAGTGTTAAAGGAAGTACATTGGAACAAAACAAAAGCTGCCGAAGTACTTGGTATCAGTGTTAGAAACTTATACCGAAAAATTGAGCTTTACAGCCTTATACAATAATATGACAAAATGGCATGTAACATAAAGGACAATCTGACAAAATGACATGATCTAATAGCGATAATCGGTTTTTTTAATCCGGTTATCGCTTTTTTTGGTTTTTTAAACCAGGCCAAATGCTATCGCCTGGATTTAAACCAGAACTTTTTAAACAAATTCCGTATAAAATTTCATGTTGGCACGCTTCTTGCATCTTAAGTAATGAGTAAAAAATTTTTTCTAAGGGAGTGAAGTACCGTGTTATCTAATATCGGAATACCCGGTCTTATTTTAATTCTTGTTCTGGCACTTATTATTTTCGGACCGAAAAAACTGCCGGAAATTGGCCGGGCATTTGGCCAGACACTGAAGGAATTTAAAAAATCTGCCAGGGAGCTTACGAGCGATATTACGGAGGAAGTCGAAGAAATTAAAGAAATGAATCAAATGAATCAAACGTTAAACAAGTAAAAAAGAGGTGATAATGATGAATCTTTTTTCAAAATGGGAGATGAAGCCTGAAGATTACGGTCAAATGGTTGAAAAGGTGCTGCCTGACGGAAAAAAAGAATTAAACCAATCTCCATATGATACAGCGCTGGGCCTGAACATGGCTCAAGACGCAAGAAAAGTAATAGGAGGAAAAATGAAAATTGAAGATTTTCATAAAGTTTATTCAGCATCTTTAACGAAAGAGTTTGGAAACTACTATGCTTCCGGCGCAGAAGCAGAAACGAAAAAGGGATCCGGGCCTAAATGGGTGATGGTGATTGACCTTAAAAAATGTGTCGGCTGTGATACATGTACGGTGTCCTGTAAAGCAGAAAATCGGACCCCGCCGGGAATTTCATATAATGTGGTCATGGAAAAGCTTGAAGGGGATTTCCCGAACATTCAAGCGATTAACCTGCCCCGTCCCTGTATGCAATGCGATAAACCTGCCTGTGCACAGGTCTGCCCGACAAGAGCAACTTATAAAATGGAGAACGGAATTGTTGCTATCGACAATGACCGTTGCATCGGCTGCCGCTATTGTATTGTAGCCTGTCCATACGGAGCTCGCTCCTTTGACTTCGGGGAAAGCTATGAACAGGAAATGGCCGGCTATAACGATGTTTCAAGCCCTGAATACGGAATGGAACGCGGTGAGCGCAAGAAAGGAAAAACACCAATCGGAACGGTCCGCAAATGCAGCTTCTGCTTCCACCGTTTGCAGCGCGGCGAAGAGCCGGCATGCGTTGAAACCTGTATCGGGGATGCACGTTACTTTGGTGATATTAATGATCCAAACAGTATTGTTTCAAAGCTTGCAGCAAGTCCGCGCGCTTTCCGGCTAAAAGAAGAACTGGGAACGCAGCCCAGCGTTATTTATTTAAGATAGGGGTGATTTAATTATGGCAAATCTTGCAGTTAAAACAAATACGCAAGCAAGAACATCTTCAGCATTTAAAATATGGGTGTCATGTTTATTTGTCGCTTTTGCAGCGGGCGGATATTTCATTGTCGATCGTTTTATAACAGGCCTTTCCGCTACGAATCTATCAAGCATTACTCCGTGGGGAGCATGGATTGCCTTTTATATTTTCTTTGTCGGTTTAAGTGCAGGATCTTTTTTGTTATCGACACTCATCTATGTTTTTAACATGGAAGAATACGAACGGATTGGGAAAGCAGCCCTGTTTACAGCGATCGTCTGCATGATCGTTGCCTTAACGTTTGTATTGATGGATCTTGGCCGCCCTGATCGGATGCTTAATGCCATTATCTACTGGAATGTAACATCACCGCTCGCCTGGGAAGTCCACTTTTATCTCGTTTATATTGCCCTGCTGAGTGTCGAGCTTTATATTGCGATGAGAGAAGATCTAGTCAGATTGACTAAAACAAGTTCCATAAAAGGAAAAGTAGCCAGATGGCTTACCTTTAAAAACGCAACAATTGATGAGCTGACTAAAAAGCGGGACCATATGTGGATGAAAATTTTAGGAACAGTCGGAATTCCAATTGCTATTTTCGGTGTCCACGGCGGAACGGGAACGATCTTTGCTCTTGTCAAAGCCCGTCCGGGATGGAACACTGCCTTGTTCCCGATTATCTTTGTTGTTTCCGCAATGGTATCCGGTACAGCGTTATTACTCGCCATGTATGTTATTAAGAAAAAAATAAATAAACAGTCCATTGATAAAAATATGGTTCAATCATTAGCCAAATTGATGGTGGCATTTCTGATCATCGATCTTGGCCTTCAATTTTATGAATATTTAACAAGTTGGTACAGTCTTGAAAAAGAGCATATTGATACATTAGCCACGATGATGACAGGGAGCCTGTCTTGGTCGTTCAGGGGAGTACAAATGTTCCTCGGTGCCATAATTCCGATTGCGATTGTATTCTGGAAAAAAACAAGAGATTCGGTTAACGCACTATTGCTCGCAGCCATATTAATCGTTATCGGTATCATCGGCGTTCGATTCAATATCGTTGTGCCTCCGCTCATTGTGCCTGTATTTCATGAACTCCCTTGGGGCAACTATTTCCCGACGATTAACGAGTGGATGGTCAGTGTTGGAGTGGTCGCTATGGGGTTATTAATCTACTCTTTCGGCGAAAAGTTCCTGCCGATTGAAGAAACGGCATCGAATTCAAAAGAGGTGATCAACAATGGAAGATAAAAGAATGAAGCGGCGTGGATTTCTAAAAGCCCTTGGAACACTCGGAGCAATTGCATTTGTCGGCCCTGCTTTCGTCGGTCCGGTGAAGCAGGTCATGAATGGTGTCTGGATTGATGAAGCACACGGAGCAGGTACAGACTATCAGGATTATACAGCCGAAAATATCATTTTTACTTCGTGCCAGCAGTGCAACTCAACCTGCACCATTAAGGCATATGTCGTAGCAGGCAGTACAGCAGGCCCTTACTCTTCAATCATCCGCAAGATTGCCGGCAATCAATATAGCCCGATTAATATGGTCCCATACGGCCACATAAACTACGATACGCCTGTTGCCCAGGCGGTAAAAGGAACAGGGGATATTGCAAAATCAGGACGGGGCTTCAGAGGGGCTCGGACTTGTTTGAAAGGTCAGGCAGGTATTCAAACCGCCTACGATGTCTATCGTGTTCAAAAGCCGCTGAAACGTGTAGGTGAACGGGGAAGCGGAGTCTGGAAATCAATCAGTTGGGAAGAAGCTTATAAAGAGATCCTTGAAGGCAGTAAAGATCTTGGAACGCCCGGTTTGAAAAGCCTATGGGCATTTGTTCCTGAAGAAGCCGTGATGGCTGACTGGGAAAAACTAAAGTCTGGAGCCATGGATAAGACAACTTTTAATCAGAAGTATAAAGATGTCTTAATTGATACAAACCATCCGGACTTCGGTCCTAAATCAAATCAAATTGCGATCATGTCTGGGCACAGAAGGGAATTCATCGCCCGGCTTGCCGGACTGAGCCTTGGGACAGCGAACTACTATGACCACGGCGGAACTTGCGGGATCACCAGTGTTATCGGAAATGTCCGTTCCCATGATGCAGAAAAAACAAAAAAACGAATGATTCCTGATTATGAGAACGCAGAATTTGTGCTTGTCTGGGGAACAAATCCAATGGTGGCAAACCGAGGGCCAACTACCTTTGCTCCGCAAATGACAAATGCGATTGACCGGGGCATGAAAATGGTCGTGATTGACCCGCGCTTCAGCAAAACGGCTGAGAAAGCCCATATGTGGATTCCGGTTAAGCCAGGCGGAGATGGAGCACTGGCGCTTGCGATGTGCAGATGGATCATCGAAAACAACCGCTTTGATGAAATTTATTTAAGAAACCCGAACCAAAAGGCCGCAGCCGAAGATGGAGAGGCAACTTGGAGTGATGCTTCCTACTTAGTCAATTCTGGAGATAAAAAACGGCCGTTCCTGCGCGCCAAAGACCTTGGCCTCGGTGCAGAAGAATTTGTGGTTATGGAAAACGGCAAGCCGCTTCCGCACTCAAAAGCAGTAAACGGAGATTTAGAGGTTGATACAGTCATAAATGGGATTAAGGTCAAATCTGTCTTCAAAATTTTTAAAGACAAAGTAATGGAAAAAACAATGGAAGAATATTCACAGATTTGTGATGTTCCAGTTGAGCAAATTGCCCAGGTTGCCAGGGAATTCACCTCTCACGGGAAAAAGGTCGGCATTCATGCATACCGCGGACCTGCCATGCATGCAAACGGCTACTACAGCGTGCGTGCCATTAACATGCTGAACCATTTGGTCGGCAATCATGACTGGAAGGGCGGAGATACCTCACTTAGTGCCAAGTTCAAAGGAACAGAAGGCCGGTATGATCTTGTGAAAGTACCTAATCCAAATAAAGCATGGGGCATCCCGATATCAAGGCAGAAAACACCTTATGAAAAAACATCTTTATTTGTAAAAAACGGCTATCCAGCAAAACGACCATGATACCCGTTAGGGAATAACCTTATCCAGGAGGTGCTGCCAAGCTCAGCGGAGGGCTATCCGTATAAAATCAAAGCTTTGATCATTAACAGAACATCTATCATCATGTCAGGACCGCGTTCAGAAATGCAGAAGAAGTTCTTGAAAGATCCAAAAGTAGTGGAACTGGTGGTTTCATCAGATACGGTTATCGGAGAATCCACGAAATATGCGGATTTCGTTCTTCCGGATTTATCCTATTTGGAAAGCTGGAATACAGAAGATATATTCCCAATCTTAAAATATAAATTTGCGGGAGTTATTCAGCCGGTAACCCGGATTGTCCCTGATGCGCGCCCGACAGAACAAGTGTATATAGACCTGTTAAAAGCAATGGGGCTTCCGGGTGTTGGCGATCAGGCACTTGCAGACGGGTCGCCGATTCACAGTCCGGAAGACTATTATTTAAAAAGGATTGCCAATATAGCATTCGACGGCCAAAAACCGGTCCAGGATGCCAATTCAGAAGAAATCAGCGTCTTTGAAAAGGCAAGGAAAAATGCTTTGGGTAAATATTTTGATATCAATAAATTGAGAAATGCCGTAAAACCGGAAGAATGGAGAAAAGTTGTTTATGTATTAAACCGAGGCGGAAGGTTTGAACCCCAGGGAGATGAGTATAAAGGAAATCATCTTAAATATCAGTGGAACAATCTTGTGCATTTCTATGATGAAAAAGCAGCCGGTTTTAAGAGCGCATATACGGGGGAATTCTTTGAAGGAGTTCCGATTGCAGATGAAATCAGACAATACAATGACGAAGTTTACAAACCGACGAAGCCTTTGCAATTTATTAACTGGAAATCAAGAAATATGGCTACCCACAGAACAGAAAACAATGTATGGCTCCGTGAAATACGTTCAGAAAACTTTCTGTGGATGAATCCTGATGATGCCTCAAAACGCGGCTTGAAAACCGATGATGAAGTGTTCATCACTTCAACCAGTGCAAAGATAAAAGGCAGGGTGTTAGTTACTCCGGGAATTAAGCCGGGGGTTGTCGGTACGAATTTCAGCTTTGGGCATTTTGCTTACGGTTCAGAGGACGTTAAGATTGACGGAAAGGTTGAGAAAGGCACAAAAAAATACGGTCATGTACCGTTTGAATTCAACAAACCGCTTCATGAGGAATCAGGATTTGCAAAGCCGCGCGGGCAGGGCTTTTCGGTCAATGCCCTGTCTGACAAAGACGACAGTTACTTTGAGGGATACTTAGTAGACCCGTTGGCTGGCGGCCCGGCTCAGCAAGACGTTTTTGTGGATGTGGAAAAAGCATAGCGAGAGAAGGTGAATAAAGTGATCAGAAATTTGGAAGAGTTGCACGGTAAACTGGCGCTAGCAAATATTTTGACATCTGTATGGCTCGGTGACTGGGACCGTTATGAAGAAATATTTAATGATATGCCGAATGAAATTCGTATTCACTTTCCTTTTCATAAATATTATGACCGGGAGGAGGTCATGCTCTGGCATGAAAATCATTTCAGTATTCCCGGAGACTACTTTGTTTCCCCGTATTTTTCTTCTTATGGCAAAAGAGAAGGGGAAGAAGAAGATGATAGAAAACAAGATCTGTTATGCCTGATCGGCCTGTTTGAAAAGACAGGATTTTATTATCCATTGGAAAAAGAACGGTATCCCGACCACTTGGGATGTTTGACTGCGTTTCTGAGTTCGGTTTTGCTTGAACAGATAAAATCGGCGGAAAGGAACGATCATCAATATCTAGGGAGGCTTATCAATTTCGAGATGCAAATAGCAAAGGATTATATAGCTCCAGTTCTTCCAGCACTTCTTGATAAGGCAAATGAGAAAATTTCTAATCTATTCTTGAAAGAGTTTTTAAATTTTTACTTTCAAGCTATTAGAAACGATTGGATTGAGGCAGGAGCAATGAAGATTATTTCTCCTTGATGGAAAAGAATATTGAAACCCTTAGAAAGGTATTAAAATAAACACCCTTCTGCAGAAATAGTTTGTTTTATAGAAAAAATTCAAAGCCTCACTAAGGAACTCAAAATATGGATCCTAAGTGAGGCTTTGGCGCGGAAAGGTTCACATCTTTTTTTGCCGGGAATCCTCCTATACAGCAGTATCAACATTCATGGCAATCTTGTCTAAAACGCTGGCGTTCGTGCCGAATTTGCACATTGCCTCGCAATCACAGCGAAGATCAGAAAAAGGATATAGGAAATATTGCACATCTGGGAATGTTGAAAGGAAGGTCTTAAAAGTTGTGCTTTTATTTCTTTTTCTCTCTGATCTGGAGCGACCAGGTAAAAATTGCAGTTGTGTCCCCCCATCGTAAGGGCAAGATCATAGAGCCTTAGAATTCCGGAAAAGATGGAAGTGCTTTTTTCAACTTCGAAGGCACAAACAATTTGGTCGTTGCTGTCGAGCCACAACACATCTATTAAAGAGATTGTTTCTTTTACCTGGGACGGTATATCCTGCAGTTTCAGATGCGGTGCCGACAGTTCACCAAGTTTTTGATTGTTCCATTCCCGCTTATGATCATTTCTTGCAATCCAGACACGATAACCAAGAGAACCTCCCAATTTGGCTAAATGGTACTGCATCTCGGAATGTCCATTGTTTTCAAGTACTTCGTTCATAACTTCTGAATGGCGCTTCTTATTCGTTTTTTCGAGTTTTTCTATATTTTTCAGGACGAAATTGTGATTTTCACTAATCACCAATCTTCCTATTCCAATTTCAAAAAGCAAGCCGCCAACCGCACCAAGATCCTTTGACAGCAAGGAACTATATGTTTTGTTAAAGTTTTGGATCACTTCTTTCATTTTAAGGTACTCCGTCCATGATCCGAGCTTGGCTTTTTCATTAAAAAGCAGGTTAAATCCTTTGACTATTGCAGTATTGAATGGAGGGAAAACGGTAGGATGAAGAAAGTACAGGATATTTGCGACAGCAGGTCCGAGTCCTTTAATATTTTCTCCGTTTAATTTATAGACTTCTTCGAGAAGCTGTTTTTCATTCGTGCCATACAGACAGCTTTTAAGGAATCTTCCAAAAGTTTTTTTATTTATTTCATTTTCGTATATATCCGGGATTCGCAGCTTCGGTTTCCAATAGAAAGCATGTGCAGCTCCTTCAAATACCTGCTTTTGTTCTGCGATCGCAGTTACAACGGTTTCTAAAGAAGACCCTTTAAAATCAGACCCGAATTGATCATTCTCAATATCCTCAACAACTGCCTTTATCCCGTTTCGAATCGTCCGGAAAGCTTTCAATCTTTCATCATTATTAATGAACCAAGTTTGGTAGACAGATTCAACATCAGCCCGGTATTCCCGGATCATTCGTTCATAATAGCTTGCCACTTCGCGTCCCCCCTGAATAGCTAAGAAATAAATGATCTCTATTTTATATTTAATATTTGCAGTTTATGTGCAGATAGGGATTAATTGGAATGATAAAAAGCGCCCGTAACCGGACGCTTTTTTAGATGAGTTATATAAACAAGGGGGGACAAGTTATATAACCTTGACAATATATTAAAGTATTTCTTTGCAGAAATTATGAATCTGCTCCAGGGCAGTTTTATTTTCAGCTAATCATTAAGAACGCGATTCATGAATTCTCCATATCTTTTCAATTCAATCTGCATATTTTTTTGCGATTCTATTTGTATTAATGAAGAACGGAGGGAGCCCATGGGCTATAAGAGAGTATTCATGTTAGCCGGATCAGCAGCAATCATTCTTTTTATAGGATGGTTTTATTTTAAGCTGTTGTTACCGTAGATCCGAGACAGGCGGAAAGTACGTGGGCTGATAAGGTTCAGGCAACGACAGCGATTAATTAAAAAATATTGATAATATTCCTTTAAGAATTTTTACGTGGGGAAAAAATGATCTGACAAATTAAGAAGGAATTATCGTAAAAAAATTTGGGCTTTGATTGATTGGGTTCTTCATTATAACAGGAATTATTCACCGGGCTGATGTTCGAGAATCAGCTCTTTTTTATGTGCCAAAAAAGCCGATGTTATCACTTTGTATTTATTTTGTTACAAAAATGAAATGAAAAACGCTAAAATTCTCCATATTTCAACACTAATCTTATAATGGGAAAAGAAAAGGAGGCAGTTGTACTGGAAGCTGGAAAACAGCATAGGAAGCTATCGTTTGTGAAATGGTGATCAAACAACCAGACTGCCGGACGACTATAGAGTCCTCTATCAGCAAAGAAAGCTATCAGAAAAGTCCTATTTTAAGAGTACATACAATATTAACGTAAAGGAGAATCAGGTTTGCGAAATTCTATGAAAATCGTGTCAGTGGCCGCCATATTGGGAATAGGAAGTTTATGGGCAGAAACAATTCCTATAAAAGCTGTGGAATTGACTCAAGAATCTACCGAAGCTGAACAGACGGACGTTGAAGATAATATTAATAAGGCAAATAGCAAAATTAGTAAACTTCAGGAAGAGCAGGCGAAAGCCAGCCAGGAAGTCGAGAAGCTGAACAATGCGATCAGCGGCACCCTTCAACAAATAAATGAAAAAAATCAACAAACAGAAGAGGCAAAAAGTAAAATTGAAACGCTTCAAAAAGAAATCAGTGAAATCACAGGCCGGATCGAAAAACGAAATGGTCTCTTAAAAGACCGTGCCCGCTCTTTCCAGGAGAATGGGGGAGAAGTTAGTTATATAGATGTTATTTTTGATGCAAAAAGCTTTACTGATTTCGTCGACCGGGCTGGAGCAGTAGCTGTTATTATGGAAGCTGACCGTGACCTTCTTGAGAAACATGAGACAGATAAAAATTCATTGGAAAAAACTCAATCAGAATTGGAAGCACAATTGCTTTCTTTAGAAGCGATGCTGGCTGAATTGGAAAAATTGAAAGAAGATTTAAACTTAAAAAAAGAAGAGCAGAATCGCATAATTGGTCAATTACAAGAAAGTGAAAAAGCTGTTAAAGCCGAAGTCCTTTCATTAGAAAAAGAAAGAATCATACTTGTTAATAAAAAGACAGAAATAGAGAATAAAAAATTAACAGAACAAAAGAATCAATCAATTGCAGATGCCCAAAATAATCAGAATGGCCAAGGTTCTGCCGGGACTGTATCAGAAAGTCCCAAAGTTGCACAAGCGAATGGGAACGGGTCATTTATTTGGCCAACGATCGGCGGAGTAATCACAACCTATCAGGGAATGCGCTGGGGCAGTTTCCATAAAGGAATCGATATTGCCAGACCGGCGGACTATTCCATTTTGGCGGCAGACAGTGGCAAGGTCACTTTTGCGGGCTGGAAAAATGGTTATGGGAACACGATTGTTATTGAACATAACAACGGATATAAAACTCAATATTCACACATGGATTCTTTAAATGTAAATGCTGGAGAAGCAGTCAGCCAGGGAAGTAAGATTGGTATCATGGGTTCTACCGGGTTCTCAACAGGAATCCATCTCGATTTTGAAGTCTATTATAATGGCAAACTACTGAATCCGATGGATGTTCTGCCAGGAAGGTAGCAGAGAATTTACGAAAAGATCGATCAAGAGCCAGGTGAATGTTAAAGTCTATACAAATTTTCTCGATAAAAAATCCATTATTATTTTATATGATAAAGAAAAGAGGAGTGATAAAAATGGAATGGCTGTCATATCTGGTGTTATTACTTTGTCCGCTTATGATGATCTTTTGTATGAAGGGGCACGGAGGGGGACACAAACATCATGATTCACACAGTTCGAAGGATTTCAATAATAAAGTGGACAATCTGGAGACCGAAAATGCAAAGCTGCGTAAAGAAATCGATGCTCTTTCATCAATTGTGAGAAAAGAATCTTAGCAGATGAAAGCCGTTGCTTAAATGAGCAACGGTTTTGCAGCTAAATAACTGGAAAATTATATTTTCAAATCATCTACAAAAGTTTTGGTATTGCACAAAATCTTGATATCGATGATTTAAACTGTTGCTATGCTAATATTTTTTTAAAAGTGAAAAGGAGGCAAAGGAGTTATGGAACAAATGCAGCATCTCAACAGAGTGGCTTTTGAACTTGGTCCAATCACTGTTTATTGGTACGGCATTATAATAGGAACAGGATTATTATTGGGCTGGCTGCTTGCCACAAAGGAGTCCCAGAAGCTTGGTCTCAATAAAGATATTTTTTCCGACTTATTGCTGTGGGCGATCCCGATCTCGATTATTAGTGCAAGAATTTATTATGTTCTATTTAAATGGGAGTATTACGCAGAAAATCCTGGAGAAATCGTTGCGATTTGGGAAGGCGGCATCGCGATTCATGGTGCCTTAATCGGTGGTGCAGTGACAGCAGTTGTTTTTGCGAAAAAGAAGGGAATCTCATTTTGGAAACTTGCTGACATTGCGGCACCAAGCATTATTCTCGGGCAGGCGATCGGGCGTTGGGGCAACTTTATGAACCAGGAGGCCTATGGTACAGAAGTTGCACGATCCTTTTTGGAAGGTTTAAATCTGCCGGAGTTTATCATTAATCAAATGTATATAAATGGCGCCTATCATCACCCGACATTCCTTTATGAATCAATTTGGAATTTGAGCGGATTTGTTTTACTGATTTTTCTTAGGAAGTTTCAGCCTAAACAAGGAGAGCTATTTCTTTCATACGTCATTTGGTATTCAATCGGCAGGTTCTTTATCGAAGGCTTAAGAACCGATAGTTTAATGCTGACTGATACGTTACGGATCGCCCAGATGATGTCTCTGTTCCTTATTGTAACGGCCACTTTCTTGATTGGCTTCAGAAGATGGAAGGGATATGCGAAATTCAGGTATGCGGAAAGTATTCATAATTGAGACTCCCACGCCTAAAGGCGCAAGTCCTACACCTTACGGTGTAACGGTAGCATCTTTTCAGACAATTGAGGTAGCAAAAACTACCTCTTGTCTGACCTCACTTTCATCCCACGTCTAAAGACGGGCTAGGCCCTGCGTGGGCTTTTTCGTTCGAAGAATTTGTAAATAAAGAAAAAAGAAGGAAGGTGATTATATTCCTTTCTTCTTTTTTATCAACTTAAATATGCATTTTTTATGCAGTTTATTCCATTTATCACAGGGGAAAACTTTAAAGAACACAAATCTTATTTAAGGGGATGTTATGATGAGTTTAACTCATGAACAATGTATTAAAGCCTGTCTCGAATGTATGGAAGCCTGCAATGTTTGCTTTGATGCATGTTTACAGGAAACAGACGTAAAGATGATGGCAGACTGCATCCGCCTCGACCGGGAATGCGCCGATATTTGTGCGTTTGCGGCACAAGCGATGCAATCAAATAGTCCGTTTGCCAAACAAATTTGCCAGTTATGCGCCGACATTTGCGAGGCGTGCGGAAATGAGTGCAAAAAGCATGATCATGACCACTGCCAAAAATGTGCCGAAGCTTGTTACAAATGTGCGGAAGAGTGTCGAAAAATGGCCTCATAAGCGCCCATACAAAAGCCTGCTCACCAAATGGTGGACAGGCTTTTCCATTGGCTTTCTCCTAAAATGTAATATAACTCATCGCTGTCACCAATTATCCATAAAAAAAGCACAGTTTCTGCAACATATTTTATTAGATTTAGGAAAGTTAACTTAAGGCGGTGAAAGAGTGTTGAGGTTGGGGTTCATTTTTTTATTAAATGCGATGGTCTTATTGTTATTTCCTATTTCTTTTGCATTGGCAGATGCAGGGCATACGGATGAAAAAAGCATTATAGAGGATACCGAAGCGTTCAGAAATGGTAATCAGGGTCTTGATGGTGAACACTCAGGACATTCAAATCAGAACGTACATGAACAGCATAATGGAAAGGCAGATCATGAAGCGGAGCATACTGATCCGGTGGATGACTCCGGTGAAACTGTACATAGTGAAGAAGGAACGCATGGGCATGCGGACGAAACAGTGATTGAAACTCCACCAAATTATAAGGTGTTAGGCACTTTTGGAGCAATCAATTTTTCGTTTCTAATTGCAGGCTTGTGGAATAAAAGACTGAGAAAGAAGGTTCAGCCGCATGTCGATGCCCGAAAAAAAGCTTAATTCATCCAAGCAGCCTTTTAACCTTTTAGATATACCAATGATTAAAAAATTTATGAAAAGCCAATGGTATCCAGGAATCTTTCAATGGACGGCCTTTATTGTTTTTTCGGTGATCGTATTCCAATTGGTTGCCGGCACCGCCAGCTCGCATAGTAATTTTGGTACGTCGATGACGTGGGTGCTGTGGTGGCCGATTGTGCCCGTTCTGTTTATTGTCGCGGGCCGGTTTTGGTGTGCGGTTTGTCCATTCGGCAAACTGAGCGATCTTGTCAGAAAGTTTACGGGCAGTGAAAAGCCGATGCCGAAGTTTTTAAAAAAGTATGGAATCTGGCTGATTGACCTTTTTTTTATTATGATTACATGGAGCGACCATGTCTGGGGGATCGTTGAATCGCCTAGAGGGTCCGGATACTTGCTGCTGATTCTTGTCACAATGGTTGTCATCACATCAGTTTTATATGAGAGAAGGACATTTTGTAAAACTCTTTGCTTCCTTGGCGGATTAGCAGGCAACTATTCCCGCTCAGGGATGCTGCAATTAAGGGGAACTCCGGAAATATGCCGGACTTGCAAAACGCAATCATGTTATAAGGGTAATGAAAAAGTGGAAGGCTGCCCGATGTTCCAGTATGTACGCACAATGGATTCAAGCGCGGATTGCAACCTCTGTGCAAACTGTGTTAAATCATGTCCGAACAATTCGATTAAAGTCACAATGAGAGTCCCGACCAAGGAATTATGGGGAATAAAAAATCCCAAGCTGGAACATGCCTCACTGGCAGCCGTCATTATGGGAATCGTGTTTGTTCAAAATATCACGATGCTTTCAATCTGGGAAGATATTTTACGGGTGATTGGCATTTTTACGAACACAACCAATTACACGGTAAACTTTACTGTTGCTTATGTGATTTCGATGGTAATCCCGATTTTTCTGTTGTTAGGGACAGCCAAGCTTGCTGCATTGAAGGGAAACGCGACAAAGGTAAAAGAAAATTTTGTGAAATTCGGCTATGCGATTATTCCATTGGACCTAGCCGGACATTTAGGCCACAATCTTTTTCATATTCTTACTGAAGGAAAAGCAATCTGGTTTAATTCGGCAGCATTGTTTGGAATCAAAATGAGCGGTGATTTAAGCCTTGCGTCTGTCTCTGCCGTTCAATTGATACAATATGCAATCATTTTGCTTGGCTTTGCAGGGTCGGGCTATACGGTTTATCGAATCGGCAATAAAGGGACTTTTAAGCAATTGGCGCCTTATTATGGACTGATGCTCGTTCTGACAGTAGCAAATCTTTACATGTTTTCATTGCCAATGGCACACCGGGTAGGATAATAGCAAAAGGAGACACACAATAATGAAAATTAAAATACTGGCAGGGTTAATCGCAACAGGAGCAATACTTATATCAGGCTGCAGCAATGAAAGTGGTAATGGCGACGAGAAAACTCTTGAAAGCGGGTATAAAGTGGAGCATATCCACGGCCTTGCCTATACAGAAAATAATTCGATCTATGTGGCCTCACATGAGGGAATGATTATGACTAAAAATGAGGGCAAAGATTGGGTAACAGCCGGAAACACGGATTTTGATTTTATGGGCTTTCATGTCCAATCAGACGGCACGATGCTGACGAGCGGACATCCGGGCGCTAAATCTGACCTCCCCAATCCGCTTGGAGTTTTGGAAAGCACTAATAACGGAAAAAAATGGGAAACTAAAGCTTTGCTAGGAAAAGTAGATTTTCATATTCTCTCTTCAAATTATCATAACCCCGAAATGATTTACGGGGTAAACCAGATGGATAGCGGGGACTATAAGGCAGGTATTTATAAGAGCACGGACCGGGGAGAAAATTGGGAAAGGCTGAAAGCCACAGGACTGCCTGATGACTTGCATGGCATGTATTCGCTGCTTTCCCTGCCGGATGATGAAAATGTATTGATAGCCGGTACAAACGAAGGAGTTTTTCGATCTGAAGATGGCGGCAAGACATGGAAGCCCGCTGATCCGAGCCGGTTGATTACCGCGATCAGCGTCATCCCTGGTTCATCAGAGCTGATCAGCTATTCAATAACAGAAGCGGAAGCAGGTATCATGAAGAGCAAGGATAGCGGACAAACCTGGGAGAAGATCGGGTTGGATCTCGGAAAAGATGCCGTCTCCTATTTTGGCATCCATCCAAAGGAGCCAAATAAAATAGCGGTCGTCACATTTGAAAATAATCTTCTTGTGTCAGAAGACGGAGGAGAAAATTGGAGTACCTTAATGGAAAAAGGCGAATTGCAAAATTGATTCGCAGTTAAGCAGGAAAGCATTAGAGGAGCGTTCTTCTAATGCTTTTTGTTGAGCAAAAAAGGATTGGCAAAAGCCAATCCAAAAAATAAAGTAACCCCTGCTTATAAGTTGTTCATCATGCTGTTATTGTCATTCATCATATTATCCGTTTTCTCTTCTCTCATTGTTCCTCCGTTGCCATGGCAGGAATCATACATATCTTTCAATTCCTTCTCGGATAAATCAGGATGCATTTCCTCCATTTTTGGTTTCATTTGGCCAAAGTTTATTGTTCCTTCGCCATCATTGTTTGCCTGTGCAAAAGCATACGTTCCTGCTCCGAAAATAAAGGCTGCACTTAAAATCCCAATTGCTAATTTTTTCATTTTTAGCATCTCCTTTCTTGATCCAAGAATACCTTAAACAAATGGAGAATTTATCGAGAAGTTGTGAAAGTTCTATGTGAAATAAAAGCCAGTTCAACTCTCATTCTTCGGCGATTTCCTGTTTAATCTTTCTTCTTTTCCTAACGAAATATGCAAATAATACAACAATAACAAAAATCAAAATCCCCAGCTGCCACTCCATTTTCAAATTAAACACAGTGTTAACTGAGTAGGCTTCAATCAATAAGGACGGAGCTTTACCGACAGTGCTCGCAATACTGAAGGAAATCAGCCCCATTTTACTCAACGCCGCTGCCAGTGTAACTGCACCAGAAGGAACGAACGGCAATATTCTCAGCAAAAGTACGAGAATGGCTGCCTCAACCCCTCCAGTATTTATCAGCTTTCGCAAAAACGTATTCTTCATTTTCCGATCAGTTGTAAATTTATTGATCCCTTTTCGATAAATCACAAAGCTGACGATCGCTCCTGCTGCCTCACCTGCAATTGAAACAATCAATCCGGTTTCAAAGCCGAAAAACGCAATATTGCCTGCGGTAATGAAAGCGCTCGGGACAACACCTGAAATCGCTATCGCAATATTAAAGACTATGCTGATCAAAGCCGCGACAATTGGATTAACAGGGAACCACTCAAGCAAGAAGTCATCCATTCCCTATTCTTTCCCGGACCATTTGTATCCGACACCCCAGACTGTAATTAAGTAATCATCGGCGGGAAACCCGGCTTTGCGAAGTTTTTCCCGTAAATTTCTTACATGGGAGTCGATCGTCCGGTCTTCGGTTGCGACACCGTAACCCCAAATGGAAGTGATTAAATGTTCCCTGGTAAATACTTTGTTTTGGTTGTTCAAAAACAGACTCATCATTGCAAATTCTTTCGGTGTCAGCGGGATCTCAACATTGTGATATTTAAGCTCAAAAGAGTCGTGATCCAGCAAGAGACCCTGAAATGAAACCCTTCCGGTTTCACTCTTTTTTCTCCTTAATACCGCTTCAATTCTTGCCATCAGCTCTTCCTCATCAAACGGTTTGGCAATGTAATCATCCGCTCCGATGTTTAATCCTTTCACAATATCGTTTTTTTCGCTTCTGGCAGTAAGCATAATAATTGGGATATCCCAGTGCTTTCGAATTTCCTGGCAGGCTTCCCAACCGTCCATTTCAGGCATCATCACATCGAGGAGGATCAGATCTGCTGGATTAGACTCTAAATATTCAATCGCATCGAGCGCTGACCCGGTTTTAATACAATGATATCCCCGGGGGGAAATATACAAGGATAACAAATCGAGCATCATTGGCTCGTCATCTACTAGTAAAATGGTTTTCATCGCAGTTCGGGCAAGGAGACCCCGTCTAAAACGCGGTAGCGTTTAGACGGGGAGGAATTGCCCTTCTCTCCTTTCGATAAGCCATGTACTCGCTCTTTTGAGCGGTTTGAGTTTCTTATAGCTTGCACTACGGTGGATGACCGTTCCATCTAACTGGCGAAGGTCGAAGTAACCGGACATACGCCGTCCGAATATGAAACAGACGGCTCCCTCAAATTCTACTTTGTCAAAAAGCTGGAACCCTTTCACCCATCGCTCTGCCTAGTTTGATTTTCGTTTGCCGCCTTTTAATATGGTCGCTTTATGAAGCTGGCGGTTGTTCTTGCGGACTTGTTTGATGAAGTATATGTGGTGCGGCGGTACGGCAAGCGGGTTCCCGCTGATACATCGTGCGTCCACTAGATGGGATTTCTCCAGTCCACTTCTAATTCGGGTGTTCTTCGTGATGTAGCCATACGTAATGTTTGCACCCTCGAATACTTTCTTTAAACCATTATAGATGAACCAACGCATCACGGTCATTTGTGAGGTATCCCGAAGGGTGAGACTTTTTCGAGTGAATAAATGTTCCAACTCATTGGAGTGAATGTAATCATGGCAAGTTTCACATAATGTTATGAGGTTGTCCGGGCTGTCCCCACCTGTTTTCCGGCTTTCGATATGATGCACATTTAGGATTTTGTCCTTGGATTTCCCTTTGCAGTGCTTCTTGCTTTCCTTGGCTTGCACGGCATCAAAGGCTTGCCGTGCTTGTTAATCACGTACACTAGCATGGTTAGCGTACCTCCTACAATCAATGTATGGAGTCAGTTATCCTTTGCCAATGTTGGAAAGGCTTGTCATGCTTGCAACACCGCCCACAACCCTTTAGGGCTTTTAATCACAAACGACAGGGCTTACAGCTAGGATTCGCACCGTAAGGTGTCGTGACCTGTCCAACGTAGTCACACACATTTTGTGACTTAGGCTAGTCAACATGGCTTGCATGGCTTTGCAAGCCCCTTCCAATTCGTGAGAATTGGCGGGGGTAATTGACCGTCAATCGGCTCCCTTAAATATTAACTCGAATTCTGTACCTTCATTTTCAATGCTTTTAACAGTAATTGTACCGCCGTGAGCATGAACCAGCTCTTTAACAATCGCGAGACCGAGGCCTGATCCTCCCAGAGCTCTCGTCCGCGCTTTGTCTACTCGATAAAAGCGGTTAAAGATGTATGGTATATCATCTTTAGGTATTCCTTTGCCGTTGTCTTTAATTATTATATGGACTGCTTCTTTCTTTTTTCTTACTGTAACAATCGTTTTCGTCCCTGAAGGAGAATACTTAATCGAATTATCCAGTAAATTAAAAACTATTTGGTCAAGTCTTGAAGGATCGGCCTCCAGAAACAAATCAGAAGGGCACTTCACTATTAAAATCATATTTTTCTCCCGGAAAGCAGGGGAAAATTTCTTTTCAACTTTTTTAAAAAAATCGTTCAAATCAATGGTCCTTTTTTGAATAACAAATGAATTTTTGTCGATTTTCGCAAGTTCAAATAGATCCTTAATCAATGCTGAAAGCCGGTTCGTCTCTTCGAGAATAATTTGTAAATATTTTTCCCGTTCCTCCCCCGATAGTTTTCGCTTATGAACAATGTCTGCATATCCTTTTATATATGTTAAAGGGGTCCTGAGCTCATGGGAGATGCTTGCTAAAAAATCATTGCGCTCTTGTGTTAAATAATTCAGGTCAGTTGCCAGCAACTCAATCGATTGCGCCAGATCCCCGAGTTCGTCGTTTCCTGTTTTGGGCAGTGTAACAGAGAAGTCGCCTTGACTTATTTGCGACTTCGCTTCTTTCATTTTAATCAGCGGTTTAGTGAGTGCTTTTGAAAGAAAGACAATGATAATAAAAGTTAGGGAAACCGCTATTAAGCCTGCCAATAAAAAGTGTTCATTCAGACGTTCAATTAACGAATGCACAGATTCTGTATTTTGAAACATAAACACATTTCCGACAATCTGCCCATCGACTTCGACTGGACTGATGGTCGCAATGAAAGGCTCATCCTGCCAGTTATCTTCTACAATTCGTCCTTTGCGCGAAATATTAGAAGGTTGTGATTTTAAATATTTAGTTAAGGGCTGGGTTTGGGCTGAAGAGTCAAGAATTTCCCCGGCTGTGTTCGTAATGACAACATCCGTATCCGCTTCAGACTCCATCAAAGTAACATGCGATATGGTTTGTGAGTCGAAATGTTTTTCGAGAATGGCTCTGTGTGAGTTCCCCCTTGCCTGTAATGAAAGCAGCTCTTCTTCTATGCGTGAATCGACAATCGCCGAATGCAAAAAGAAAAACATAAATGTTTCAAGGCCAAAGATGATCAGAAAAAATACTGTTCCCAGCTTGATCGAAAGCTTGTTCATTGGTGGCTCACCTTCTTCAATCTATTTTTTCATTATATTTAATAAATTTGGAGATTCTGTGCAGAATAATCTCATTCATTTTAGAATGAAAGAAGTTGTCTGTATACATATTTAGAACCATTTTTCAGTAAGCTGCGAGCTTACTGCACAATTTCTGCAAAAGCTTGCTGTATCTTTTTACTGTAGTCATAGTAACGAAAGGAGTTTCAAAATGAAAAAGTTTCTGGCAATATGTTTAGTTGCTTTATTAGCGATTGGCTTGGTCGCATGTACGAATGATAATAATAACAATCAAAATGAAAACAAGGATCAATCGGAAAATATGGATGGAATGGATCATGGTGACACGAACCATAAAGAAGGCAGTGGGACTTCTGATAGTTCTTCGGAGGTTAGCAGCACAAAAAACGTAACGAGACTTGATGCGGCAAATTTAGTAGATGCTGCGGTTAAAGTTTCAAATACAGTGTGGCCGGCGACTCATGATGAAAACAAGCCTGGTGCGGTTATACTCGTCCCAACCGATAACTGGCAAATTTCACTTGCGGCGACAACGTTAATCCATCATCCAAACAACGGGCCAGTCTTGTTTTATGAGGACGATGAAATCCCGGAGGCGACTTTAGCTGAGTTGGAGCGCCTTGCTCCGACTGGAAATGTCGATGGCACAGAGGTAATGGTAGTGGGAAATCCAAGCAAAAAAGTGTTGGATCAGCTTGATGATTTTTCCGTTGAACAAATTAAAGGTGATGATCCGGCGGAGTTTGCCAAAGCAGCCGACCAAAAATATGCTGATGTATCCGGAGAACTTCCGCAAGGT
Organism: Bacillus sp. V33-4; assembly: GCF_002860225.1. NCBI lineage: Bacteria > Bacillati > Bacillota > Bacilli > Caryophanales > Bacillaceae > Bacillus > Bacillus sp. V33-4. The sequence goes on along the minus strand of NZ_PGVC01000035.1, from coordinate 1,274 downwards.
TTGATTATTGTGTCAGCTGAAGAGGAGGCAAAACTATTTTCTCTTATTGCCGGAAACTGGATTGCCCACATGCCGGAGCCTGTACTATATGTGACAAAAGACGGGATTCCCGATGCGACCAGGGAAGCGCTGGAGCTTAGGAATAATAATGCCAATATTTATGTGCTCGGACCGGAATCCGCGATTTCAAATGACATTTTCAATGACTTAGATAAATATGGGACCATAACGAGAATAGAAGGAGAAACTCCGGCTGCGGCTTCAATCGCTTTTGCGAGATTTAAAGATGAGCAGACGGGATTTGGCTGGGGTCTTACAGAACCGGGTCATGGACTAGGCTTCGTCTCAACAAAAAGCGCCGACTATGCAATTGCCGGGGCGCCGTTCGCCCATCTTGGCAAGCACGCTCCGATAATCTGGCTTAAAGATGGTGAATTAACTGGGGAGACACATGAATTCCTCGGCCAATTACAACCGAAATTTACCGATGATCCAACAGTCGGGCCATACAATCATGCATTTATTATCGGGTCGGGCAAAGAAGTGACCATGGAAAACCAGGGCATGATTGATATGATGCTGGAAATTGTATCTGCCGATGGCGGAGGACATGGAGGACATTAATATATACACAAGCAAAAGGCTTTCGTTGAAAGCCTTTTTATTTTAATGGTTTAAAAAATCACAGGCTATGCCTGTGGCATTAAGAAGCTATGCTTATGTAATGAAAAAGGTCAGCTCCATTTTGTATATTAGCAAGTGATTCAAGCCTAAAAATATACAAAACCGGAGACTGACCTATGGATAAAAGCTTATCACATACAAAATGGAACTGTAAATATCACATCATATTTATACCAAAATATCGTAGGAAGATGTATATGGTAAATACAGAAGAGAAATCGGAAGGATTCTCCGCCAATTATGTGAGTATAAAGGGATAGGTAATGTTTATCATTGCTCACATCTGGTGAAAACGTATGGAAGACAAATTGTTCTGCAGACAATATTTAATTTTAATAGAAAAATATTGAAATGTTTTACTTAAAATAGTAATATATGATCAGGAAAAAAGTTACATAATTCAACAATATTAACCAATGATAAAGGCAAATCCGACGAAAGTTGGAGGCGCAAAGCCACGGGTCTAAAGCAGATGCCATGACAGCCGGGTTACCGAATGGATTAAAGATGCTTCTTTCAGCTTCTTGTTGTGTGCGGTATCCTTCTGCTATTTAGCCGGCGGTGCCTCATGAAAGGAGCTGTTTTGTGTT